>NZ_JBSVWQ010000128.1:0-16541 GCF_054071215.1 Pseudomonas sp. SDO5522_S412
GCATATATCAACTGACACACCGCCTTCGCGAGCAAGCCCGCTCCCACATTTTTGATGGCGTTCGCAATTTTAGATTTTATAGAGGCACAGCTCGGCAGTGGCGCGGATCATTGCCAGTTGGTGCAGCGGGTCTTTGGCAGGTGCGCGATTGGCCTGGGCCAGCCACTGCGGGCATTGCGGGTTGGTGCGCTCCGGGGTGAAGTCCGCCAGCTGTTGCAGCAGGCGTTTTTGCAGCAGGTCCAGTTTAGGGCGGATCTGGCCGACCAGATCCGGGCGTGGGTCATTCGGCGCCTTGCCTTGCAGCTGCCAGTCGGAAAGGTGGGCGTACTGCACCAGTTTGTTCGCCTCGATCTGGGCCGAGAAAAACTGCTCGGCCTTTGCCGGTGCCAGTTTGTAGCTCGGCGCCTGGGCGACGACGCTGGCGATCACGTCCTGCTCCCGTGGGCGGTCTTCGACGGGCTTGTGGCTGTCCCATTTGCTCAGGGCCACCTGGTCGGCAATCGCCAGGCGTTCGGCAATGCTGTCGAGCAGCGGGGCGAGGGTGGGTGGTGCTGCGAATACATTGGCGCTGATGGCCAGCAAGATGAACCCAATTTTGAGTTTCAAGGCAGATCCCTCTTCTGTAGGGGCGAGCTTGCTCGCGAAGGTCGTTAACGATAACGCGTAAATATTGAAGAAATGCGGTGCCTTTGAATTTTTCGCGGGCAAGCCGGCTCCCACAGGGTTTTGCGGGCAAAAAAAGACCTCCCGAAGGAGGCCTTTTTCATCACGCCGCGTTACGCAGCGCTACCGGATCAGCAGCTGTAGTACAGCTCGTATTCCAGTGGGTGTACGAAGGTGCGGACCTTGATTTCTTCTTCGCTTTTCAGGGCGATGTAGGCATCGATAAAGTCGTCGCTGAACACGCCGCCTTTGGTCAGGAACGCACGGCCCTTGTCCAGCTCTTCCAGGGCTTCTTTCAGGCTGCCGCACACTTGTGGGATCTCTTTGGCCTCTTCAGGCGGCAGGTCGTACAAGTTTTTGTCGGCGGCATCGCCAGGGTGGATCTTGTTCTGGATACCGTCCAGGCCGGCCATGACCAGGGCAGCGAAGGCCAGGTACGGGTTGGCTGCCGGATCCGGGAAACGGGCTTCGATACGGCGAGCGCGAGGGCTGGACACGTAAGGAATACGGATCGAAGCGGAACGGTTGCGAGCCGAGTAGGCGAGCATTACCGGAGCTTCGAAACCTGGGACCAGACGCTTGTAGGAGTTGGTCGATGGGTTGGTGAAGCCGTTCAGGGCCTTACCGTGCTTGATGATACCGCCGATGAAGTACAGGGCAGTGTCGGACAGGCCGGCATAACCTTCGCCAGCGAAGGTGTTCTTGCCTTCTTTGGCGATGGACAGGTGAACGTGCATACCCGAACCGTTATCGCCGTACAGAGGCTTAGGCATGAAGGTAGCGGTACGGCCGTAGGCATCAGCCACGTTGTGTACGCAGTACTTCAGGGTCTGAACTTCGTCAGCCTTGGCAACCAGGGTGTTGAACTTCACGCCGATTTCGTTCTGGCCGGCAGTCGCCACTTCGTGGTGGTGAACTTCGATGACCAGGCCCATCTCTTCCATGGCGTTGCACATGGAGGTACGGATTTCGTGGTCGTGGTCGAACGGAGGAACCGGGAAGTAGCCGCCTTTGATACCTGGACGGTGGCCTTTGTTGCCGCCTTCCACGTCCTGGTCGGACATCCACGAACCTTGTTCGGAGAAGATCTTGAACATGGAGCCAGAGATGTCGGACTTGAACTTGACCGAATCAAAGATGAAGAATTCTGGTTCCGGGCCTACGAATACGGTGTCGCCGATACCGGTCGACTTCAGGTATTCCTCGGCACGCTTGGCGATCGCACGTGGGTCACGGTCGTAGCCCTGCATGGTCGAAGGCTCGATCACGTCGCAGACGATGATCAAGGTTGGGTCTTCGGTGAACGGGTCGAGTACGGCAGTGCTGTCGTCCGGCATCAGGATCATGTCGGAAGCTTCGATGCCTTTCCAGCCGGCAATGGAGGAGCCGTCGAACATTTTGCCTTCTTCGAAGAAGGCGTCATCCAGCGCGTCGCGAGCCGGCATGGTCACGTGGTGCTGAGTGCCTTTGGTGTCCGTGAAGCGCAGATCAATCCATTTGACGTCATGATCTTTGATGAGTTGAACCGACTTCGACATAGTGTCCTCCGGGTGGCTTCGGGCTGGGGTAGTGGAGTAGCCCTTAGAATGTGGGTGATGCCGGCGCGAATACTCGACCAAGGCAACCTGCCTCACAAGAGAGCAAATTGCATGCCAGTGCCCCGACATGGGTTTTTTGCCACAAAAACGCCCCTATAAAGGTGCAATCCGCTGAAACGGAAGAAATTGCGCACCGCAATGTAGCGCTTATTTTGGTTTATGACCCGTTTTGGTGCGCGAAAGGTCAGTTGCATATTAACTGGTTAAACCTTGAGCGATTTCCGCTATAATCCGCGCCCCCCTTTTTCGGCTGGGCCTGCGCGCGCTGTTTTCATGAAATTAATCGTTAAAGTCTTCCCCGAGATCACCATCAAGAGCCGACCGGTACGGATGCGTTTCATCCGTCAATTGGCCAAGAACATCCGTGCCGTGCTCCGCGATGTGGACCCGGCTGTGGTGGTGAATGGTGTGTGGGACAATCTCGAGCTGGAAACCCGCCTCACAGACCCCAAGGCCCTGAAGGACATGACCGAGCGCCTGAGCTGCGTGCCGGGCATCGCGCATTTCCTGCAGGTCGACGAGTACCCGCTGGGCGACTTCGACGACATCACCGAAAAGTGCAAGCAGCACTACGGCGATGTGCTGGCAGGCAAGGTGTTTTCAGTGCGTTGCAAACGCGCCGGCAAGCACCCGTTCAGCTCCATGGATGTCGAGAAATACGTGGGCAGCAAGCTGCGTCGCGAGTGCGGCGCTGCCGGAATTTCCCTGAAAGAGCCGCAAATTGAAGTGCGGATGGAAATTCGCGACCAACGGTTGTTTGTGATCCACAGCCAGCACGACAGCATCGGCGGCTACCCGCTGGGTGCCCTGGAACAGACCCTGGTATTGATGTCCGGCGGTTTCGATTCCACTGTCGCGGCCTACCAGATCATGCGCCGCGGGCTGATGAGCCACTTCTGCTTCTTCAACCTGGGCGGGCGTGCACACGAATTGGGCGTGATGGAAGTCGCGCATTACATCTGGAAGAAGTACGGCAGCTCGCAACGGGTGCTGTTTGTCAGCGTACCGTTCGAGGAAGTCCTGGGAGAAATTCTCGGGAAAGTCGATAACAGTCATATGGGCGTAGTATTGAAGCGTATGATGTTACGCGCTGCGTCCCGAATCGCGGATCGGCTGGAAATCGACGCACTGGTCACCGGTGAAGCGATTTCCCAGGTGTCCAGCCAGACCCTGCCGAACCTGTCGTTGATCGACTCTGTGACCGAGAAGCTGGTACTGCGCCCGCTGATCGCCAGTCACAAGCAAGACATCATCGACCTGGCGACCCAGATCGGCACGGCGGATTTCGCCAAGCACATGCCGGAATATTGCGGGGTCATCTCGGTGAACCCCAAGACCCACGCCAAGCGCAACCGCGTGGAGTACGAAGAACAACAGTTCGATATGGCGGTGCTCGAGCGTGCGCTTGAGAACGCCAAGCTGGTGCCGATCGATCGGGTTATCGACGAATTGGGCCAGGATTTGCAGATCGAAGAAGTCAGCGAGGCTCTGGCCGGTCAGATCATCATCGACATCCGTCACCCGGATGCCGCTGAAGACGAGCCGCTGGAAATTGCTGGCATCGACGTACAAACGCTGCCGTTCTATGCATTGAATGCGCGTTTCAAGGAACTGGATGACAGCCGTCAGTACCTGTTGTATTGCGACAAAGGCGTGATGAGTCGCCTGCATGCCCACCATTTGCTCAGTGAGGGGCATGCCAATGTGCGCGTTTATCGACCGAGCTAAGAGCCCGGGGCTGTTTGCCTGTGGCCTGCGTCACCGGCCCCCCGACTCTGCCGTCAAGCTGTAACGGCAAGGCCTGACTCTACTGTTAATCGCTGCCACGACCTGTCAGCACACCGAATCCTCTGATCGAGATACACAAGTGATCGAAAATCTACGCAACATCGCCATCATTGCTCACGTTGACCATGGTAAGACCACCCTGGTAGACAAACTCTTGCGTCAATCCGGCACCCTGGAGCGCAACGAGCTCAACGACGAGCGCGTGATGGACTCCAACGACCAGGAGAAAGAGCGCGGTATTACCATTCTGGCGAAAAACACCGCCATCAACTGGAACGGCTACCACATCAACATCGTGGATACCCCGGGCCACGCCGACTTCGGCGGCGAAGTTGAACGCGTAATGTCGATGGTTGACTCCGTTCTGCTGCTGGTTGACGCTCAAGACGGCCCTATGCCGCAAACCCGTTTCGTGACCAAGAAGGCTTTCGAAGCCGGCCTGCGTCCGATCGTGTGCATCAACAAGGTTGACCGTCCAGGCGCGCGTCCGGACTGGGTTCTGGATCAGATCTTCGACCTGTTCGACAACCTGGGTGCCACCGAAGAACAGCTGGACTTCAAAGTCGTCTACGCCTCGGCCCTGAACGGCATTGCCGGTCTGGAACACACCGACATGGCTGAAGACATGACCCCGCTGTACCAGTCGATCGTCGACAACGTACCGGCTCCGAAAGTTGACCGTGAAGGCCCGTTCCAGATGCAAATCTCGGCACTGGACTACAACAGCTTCCTGGGTGTTATCGGTGTTGGCCGTATCGCTCGTGGTAGCGTCAAGCCGAACACTCCGGTGGTCGCCATCGGCGCCGACGGCAAGAAGCGCAACGGTCGTATCCTGAAGCTGATGGGTCACCACGGCCTGCACCGCATCGACGTTGAAGAAGCGTTTGCCGGTGACATCGTGTGTGTGAGCGGTATGGACTCGCTGTTCATCTCCGACACCCTGTGCCAGCCGGACAACGTCGAGGCGATGAAGCCTCTGACCGTTGACGAGCCAACCGTTTCCATGACCTTCCAGGTAAACGACTCGCCTTTCTGCGGTAAAGAAGGCAAGTTCGTGACTTCCCGTAACATCAAGGAACGTCTGGACAAAGAGCTGCTGTACAACGTTGCTCTGCGCGTTGAAGAAGGCGACTCGGCTGACAAGTTCAAGGTTTCCGGCCGTGGTGAGCTGCATCTCTCGGTACTGATCGAAACCATGCGTCGCGAAGGCTTCGAAATGGGCGTTGGTCGTCCTGAAGTGATCATCCGTCAGGTTGACGGCGTGAAGCAGGAACCGTTTGAAAACGTCACCATCGACACCCCTGAAGAATCCCAGGGCAAGGTCATGGAAGAAATGGGCCTGCGTAAGGGCGACCTGACCAACATGGTGCCGGATGGCAAAGGCCGTGTGCGTCTGGAATACAACATCCCTGCTCGTGGTCTGATCGGTTTCCGTAACCAGTTCCTGACCCTGACCAACGGTGCTGGCATCCTGACCTCGATCTTCGATCGCTACGACACCATGAAGTCCGGCGACATGTCCGGTCGTCAGAACGGTGTTCTGGTATCGGTAGAAACCGGCAAGGCGCTGACCTACTCCCTGGAAACCCTCCAGGCGCGTGGCAAGCTGTTCGTTGAACACGGTCAAGAGATCTACAACGGTCAGATCGTTGGCCTGAACAGCCGTGACAACGACATGGGCGTCAACCCAACCAAAGGCAAGAAGCTCGACAACATGCGTGCTTCGGGTAAAGACGAAACCATCGCTCTGGTTCCACCTGTTCGCTTCACCCTGGAACAGGCTCTGGAATTCATCCAGGACGACGAGCTGTGCGAAGTTACGCCTAAGTCGATCCGCCTGCGTAAGAAGATCCTGGACGAAGGCGAGCGTACCCGCGCTGCCAAGAAAGCCAAGAACTGAGTTAACTCAGGCTGAATGAAAAACGCCCCCGGTCGAAAGGCCGGGGGCGTTTTTTTATGCCTGCAATATCTGTAGTGACTGTGCGGGCCCCTTCGCGAGCAAGCCCGCTCCCACATTCGACCGCGTTTTTTCAGGATGAATGAGGTCAAGTGTGGGAGCGGGCTTGCCCGCGAAAGCGGTAGTTCAAGCAATAAAAAATCTGGATCAGAACTTGTCGAGGGTCTTGAACCTGGTCTCGCGCACCACTTCCTTCGGCTTGTACGCGCAATACCCCGGGCGCGGCCCGATTTTCGGGTGATTGCGGCAAGTATCCGGGCGCTTGTCATAAATAGTGCAGAAGCGGCTCTTACGATCCAGGTACAGGCAATCGTTGTTGCTCATGCGCTGCAGGGTGAAGATCTCGGATTTGGCGTTGAAGCGCTCGACGATGCCTTCCTTCTGCAAGCGCTTGGCGATGTTCTTCGGCGGGTCGCCACGCTCGAACTCATCGACGATGCCGATGCGGATCAGGTCCTTGATCTTCACCTCAACCGGCAGGGTGCAGCAGCTCGACACACAGCCGCCACACATATGGCTTGAGTATTTCTGCCAGGTCTCGAGACGGTCGAGTTCCGCGGCGGCGATCAGTTGAGGCTTCATCAGGTTTCCAAGAGGGGTGTTATCCGGCGCGGGATCATACCGGAACTGGTGGTTTTTTGAACAATATCTTCCAGCTTTCAGCTCGAAGGCTGTGCCGGGCCACAAACGGGCACGGCCCCTGCATCAAATTCCCGCAAAGGTGAATGAGTTAAAAAACTGCCGAACCAGAGCGTCTACCGTCTGTCAGACCGTCTAGGCTCTAGCAACTCCTTCTATCTCGCCCGAGGTCGCATCGATGTCTCAGGAACCGCTTGTACGAGAAGCAGAGGTAGCCGCATTTCGCGATGCCGTCTTGACCAAACTTACCTATGCGGTGGGCAAGGACCCCGATCACGCCTTCGACCACGATTGGTTTGAAGCCATCGCACTGGCCGCCCGCGACCACATGGTCGACCACTGGATGGACCACACGCGGCACATCTACCGCAAGGGACAGAAGCGGGTCTATTACCTCTCGCTGGAATTCCTGATCGGCCGTCTGCTCTACGACAGCCTGAGCAACCTTGGCTTGCTGGACGTGGCCCGTGAGGCCATGAGCGAGTTGGGTGTGGACATGGAGCGCATTCGCCTGCTGGAGCCCGACGCGGCCCTGGGCAACGGTGGCCTTGGCCGCCTGGCGGCCTGCTTCATGGAAAGCATGTCGACCCTTGGTATCGCCGGCCATGGCTATGGCATTCGGTATGAGCACGGCCTGTTTCGCCAGGCGATTGTCGATGGCTGGCAGCAGGAGCAAACCGAACGCTGGCTGGATTTCGGCAACCCCTGGGAGTTCGAGCGCGCCGAAGTGATCTACCCGATCGGCTTTGGCGGTGGTGTGGAAACCGTGCTGGACGCGTCCGGCAAGTCGATCCAGGTCTGGTCGCCGAATGAAACCGTACGCGCGGTGGCGTATGACACCCCGGTCGTCGGCTGGCGCGGCGCCAGCGTCAACACCTTGCGCCTGTGGCGTGCCCGTGCGGTGGAAGACCTGCACCTGGAACGTTTCAACGCCGGTGACCACTTGGGCGCCGTCGCCGAGGTGGCCCGCGCCGAAAGCATCTCCCGAGTGCTTTACCCGGCCGACAGCACCGAAGCAGGGCAGGAGCTGCGCCTGCGCCAGGAGTACTTCTTCGTCTCCGCCTCGTTGCAGGATCTGCTGCGTCGCCACAAGAACATGCACGGCTCGGTATTGAGCCTGGGCGAGCACGCGGCCATCCAGCTCAACGACACTCACCCGTCGATCGCGGTGGCCGAGTTGATGCGTCAGTTGGTGGACCTGCACGACATCCCGTGGGATGCCGCCTGGGACGTCACCGTCGAAACCCTTTCGTACACCAACCACACCTTGCTCCCCGAGGCGTTGGAAACCTGGCCGGTCGGCCTGATGGAGCGCATGCTGCCGCGGCACATGCAGATCATCTACCTGATCAACGCCCAGCATATCGACTCGCTGCGGGCCAAGGACATCCATGACTTCGACGTGCTGCGTGCCGTCTCGCTGATCGAAGAAGACAACGGTCGCCGCGTACGCATGGGCAACCTGGCGTTCCTCGGCTCCCACAGTGTCAACGGCGTATCCGGCCTGCACACTCAACTGATGCGCAGCACGGTGTTCTCCGAACTGCACAAGCTCTACCCGGACCGCATCAACAACAAAACCAACGGCATTACCTTCCGCCGCTGGCTGTACCAGGCCAACCCCAAGCTCACGGCGATGCTGGTGGAGGCACTGGGCCCGGACGTGCTGGATAACCCCGAACAGCGCCTGGCAGACCTGGAACCGTTTGCCGAGAAGCAAGCCTTTCGCAAGGCCTTCGCCGAACAGCGCCTGCACAGTAAGCGGGCACTGGCAGACATCATTCACGAGCGCCTGGGGATTTCGGTCAACCCGGCGGCGATGTTCGATGTGCAGGTCAAGCGGATCCACGAGTACAAGCGCCAGCTGCTGAACCTGATGCACACCGTCGCGCTGTACCAGGCGATCCGGGCCGAGCCGGGCACCGACTGGGTGCCGCGGGTGAAGATCTTCGCCGGCAAGGCCGCGGCCAGCTATCACCAGGCCAAGCTGATCATCAAGCTGACCAACGACATCGCCCGTACTGTCAACAACGACCCCACCGTGCGCGGGTTGCTCAAGGTGGTATTCCTGCCCAACTACAACGTCAGCCTGGCGGAAAGCATCATTCCGGCGGCCGACTTGTCGGAGCAGATTTCCACCGCCGGCTTTGAAGCCTCGGGCACCAGCAACATGAAATTCGGCCTCAACGGCGCGCTGACCATCGGCACCATGGACGGCGCCAACGTCGAGATGCACGAGCGCGTGGGTGCCGACCACATGTTCATCTTCGGCCTCAGCGCCCAGCAGGTGGAAGCGCGCAAACACGCGGGCGAATTCAACGCCGGGCCAGAGATCGCCGCGTCCCATCGCTTGAATGATGTGCTGCAAGCGATTCGTGGCGGGGTGTTCTCACCGGATGATCCGGGCCGTTATGCCGGGTTGGTGGATTCGCTGATCGACTACGACCGCTTCCTGGTCTGTGCCGACTTCGATTCCTACTGGGATGCCCAGGCGCGGGTCGAGGCCCATTGGCACGACTCCAAGGAATGGTGGCGTTCGGCGGTGCTCAATACCGCGCGCATGGGCTGGTTCTCGTCGGACCGGACCATCCGCGAATACGCGACGGAAATCTGGAAAGCGTTGGATTAGACACTGCAATAAAAAATGTGGGAGCGGGCTTGCTCGCGAAAGCGCAGCGTCAGTCGACAAATTTGTGACTGATCCACCGCCTTCGCGAGCAAGCCCGCTCCCACATGGGGTCCGTGTCGATATACTGAGCATCGCCTTTGCCCGCTTCGGGCTGCTTAGGGATATCGACCATGCAATGGATTTTCATGCTGATTGGCCTGGTGCTCGGCTGGACGCTCGATGAGTCGTTCAGTGATGCGGGCATTGGAGCGCTGCTCGGTTTGGGCATTGGCCAGGCGATTCGCCTGTCGATGCTCGCCTCGCGTACGGAGGAACAAGGCCGTCAGCTGGAGTCTGCCCGCAACGCCCTGAAAGTGGTCGAGCAACGCCTGGCCTTGCTGGAAAGGCCTGCCGCCGTTGAAACCCCCGGACCTGTGTTTGTCGAAGAGCCGCTGCCGGTAGCGGCGCCGCCCGAACTCGTCTGGGAATTACCCGCCGAACTGGAACCCGCCTACGCAAGCGTGGTGGCCGAACCCAGCCAGCCATTGCCGGCTGATGTGTGGCGGGCCGAACCGAGCGCGAAAATCCCTGAACAACCTGCCGCGCCTGCGGTGCCTCGCGGCCCCAACTTTATCGAGCGCGCAATCAGCGGTGCCCGCAACTGGCTGTTCGGTGGCAACACCGTGCTGCGGGTCGGCGTGGTGTTGTTGTTCCTCGGCCTGGCCTTCCTGCTGCGCTATGCCACTGAAGGCATGGTGGTGCCAATCGAGTTGCGTTACGCAGGTGTCGCCGGTTGCGCATTGGCACTGCTGGGTCTGGGTTGGTGGCTGCGGCTGCGCAACAGTAATTACGGGTTGATGCTGCAGGGCACCGGCATTGCGGTGTTGTACCTCACGGTGTTCGCCGCGATGCGCCTGCACCCGTTGCTCGACCCCGGCGCGGCACTCGGCTTGCTGGTGGCGGTCACCGTTTTCTCGGCGATCCTGGCGATTACCCAGGACGCCCTCGGCCTGGCCTGCGCCGCCGCCCTCGGCGGTTTTGCGGCACCGATCCTCACGTCCACCGGCGCCGGCAACCATGTGGCGCTGTTCAGCTATTTCGCCCTGCTCAACGCAGGCATTCTCGCCATCGCCTGGTTCAAGGCCTGGCGCCTGCTCAATTTGATCGGTTTTGTCGGCACCTTCGGCATCGGCTTCGCCTGGGGCATGCGCTCCTATACACCGGAGCTGCTGTGGAGCACCGAGCCGTTCCTGATTCTATTTTTCCTGATGTACCTGGGCATCGGCCTGTTGTCCGCCCGGCGCAAGTTGCTGGAGATGCGCGACGCGCCGGACGATGACAGCCGTGGCGCGTTGCTGCGCTGGTCGGCGGCCAAGGGCGATTATGTCGACGGCAGCATGCTGTTCGGTCCGCCGCTGGTGGGCTTCGGTTTGCAGTTTGCGCTGGTGCAGCACCTGGAGTTTGCCGCTGCGTTCAGCGCGCTGGCCCTGGGCATTATCTATATGGGCCTGGCTCGTTTGCTGAGTGGCGGGCGCGCCTTGCTGCTGGCGGAAACTTGCCTGGCGCTGGGTGTGATCTTCGCCAGCCTGGCGATTCCGTTGGGCCTCGACGCACGCTGGACCGCGGCGGCCTGGGCCGTGGAAGGCGCCGGGATTTTCTGGCTCGGCCTGCGTCAGCAGCGGCCTTTGGCACGGGCGTTTGGCTTGCTGTTGCAAGTCGGTTCGGCGCTGGCGTTCCTCAGCGAATTGCGGATTGGCGAGACCAGCCTGCTGGACGGTGCACCCTTGGGTGCGTTGTTGCTGGGGGCGGCCTTGCTGTTCAGTTTCGACCAATTGCGCAAGGCGCCGGTGGAGCACGCGGCGCAGTGGGAGCGTCGAGGTTTGCCGGTATTGGCCTGCGTCGGCCTGGGCTTCTTGTACCTGCTCGCACCGTTGCTGCTGTGGACCCAAGGCACGGCCATCAGTTGGGCGCTTGCCGGTCTTGCGACCTTGCTGGTGGGCCTGCGCATCGGCTCGCGCACGTTCCTCTTCACCGCGTTTGCCGTGCAACTGCTGGGTGGTGCGCTGTTCCTGCTGCGCCTGCAAGCGGGGGCTGATTCAGGTGCGGTGTTCAGTGCGGGCTGGAGCGGCTTGCTCACCGCATCGCTGATTGGCCTGGCATTGATCGGCGGCATGCTGCTGGCCGCGCGGGACACCATGGTGCGCAGCGATGTGCGGTTGTTGCGTGGCCTGTCGGTGGTGTTGCTCGCCGGGTTGGTGCTGATCAACCTGGCGGTGCTGTTTGTGCTGCCGTGGGAGACCGCCAGCGGCGTGTGGGCGGCCAGTGGTTTGTTGATCATCTGGCTGAGCCTGTACCTGCAACAGCGCGTCAGTTTTGTCTTCGGGTTGTTGCTGCAAGTGATCGGCGGCGCTTCGTTCCTGATCGCGGTGCCGGACCTGCTCGGGCCGCTGGCCAGCGAGGGGTTGCGTCCTTTGGGCCATAGCGGTTTCTGGACGCCAACGGTGCTCGGGCTGGCGGCGCTGGTCGGTGCCTGGCGCTTGCAGCGCAGGCCTCATGCGCCGGTGTTCGAGGCGTTGAGTTTGCAGCGGCTGTCCGACGTGCTGCTGGTGTGGGGGGCGGGTTGGTGGACGCTGGCGTTGGTCAGCGAAGTGCTGCGTTTTGCACCATCGATGCTGCAAGGCACCTGGCTGTTGGCGGTAGCGGCGGTGAGTGTGGCGATCTGGGCGGTATTGGCCCTGAGGCTGCAATGGGCGTCGCTGGGCTTGCTGTGCACGCTGTTGATGCCGGCGGTGGGCGTGGTGTTGCTGGGCGCGTGGGGCTCGCGTTATCACCCGGCGGCGAACTTCGCCTGGCTGGCCTGGGCGGCGGTGTTTGCGGTGCACTTCGTGTCGCTGCGACGCCTGGCGTTGGTCATCCCGGAAAAAGCCCTGGGCGCCGCGCACGTGCTCGGCTGCTGGCTGTTGATCGGTGTGCTGGCGCTGGAGTTGCGCTACGGCCTGTTGTTGCTGTCCGAGGAATACAACGCCTGGCGCTGGCTGGGCTGGGCGATTCTGCCAAGCCTGTACCTGGTGCTGGCCGCCGCGCCACGCAGTTGGCCGTGGCCGGTGTCGGCGTACCCGCGCGAGTACCGGTTGTATGCCGCGTTGCCGCTGGCGGTGTTGATGCTCGGCTGGTTCTGGCTGGCGAATATCTTCAGCGACGGCACCGCCGAGCCGCTGCCGTATGTGCCGCTGCTCAACCCGCTGGATATTGGATTGCTATTCGCGCTGCTGGGTGTGTACCTGTGGTCCCGCAGTGCCGCACCGCAACGCGGGCCGCGCGCCGAACTGGTCGCCCAGGCGGTCTCCGGTGTCTCGTTGTTCGCCTTCTTCACTGCGCTGGTGATGCGCACGGCTCATCACTGGGGTGGCGTGCCGTTCCATCTGGATGCGTTGCTGGAGTCGATGCTGGTGCAGGCCGGGCTGTCGATCGTGTGGACCCTGATTGCCCTGAGCCTGATGATAGGCGGCCATCTGCGTCACCGGCGTGAGGTGTGGCTGATCGGTGCGGCATTGATTGCCGTGGTGGTGGCCAAATTGTTCTTCGTCGAATTGAGCAACCGCGGCGGGCTGGCGCGGATCGTATCGTTTATCGGTGTGGGCGGGCTGTTGCTGGTGGTGGGCTATTTCGCCCCGCTGCCCCCCAAGCGCCCCGAGCCGGTGGTTGAAACTGAAGGAGTGGCCTCTTGATGGGCAAGCTGAGTGTGGCGCTGTTGGGGTTGTGCACGACGTTATCGGCCTGGGCCCAGGAGACGCCCGCCGATTTCACCACGCGTGTGCCGCTGACGGTCAGTGGCGAAGGCCCGTGGTACCGCCTGGAACTGCCGCTGGCGGTGCAATTGAGCGCCCGTCAGGCCGACCTGAGTGATGTGCGGGTGTTCAACGCCGCTGGCGAGCCCCAGGCTTACGCGCTGGCGCGGCAGTCGGCGCAAAGCACCGAAAGCCGCAGCCTGTCCAACGTGAAGTGGTTCCCATTGTACGCTGCGGCTGACTCCTCCGAAGCCGTGCCCAGCGTGCGTGTGCAATCCACGTCCACCGGCACGCTGGTGCAAGTGCAGCCGCCGAGCCAACTGGAGGCCGGCGAAGAGGTCCTGCGCGGCTGGTTGCTCGACGCGAGTGCGATCAAGGCCCCGTTGCAGCAACTGATCCTCGACTGGACGAGCGAGCGCGACGGCTTCCAGCGTTTCAGCATCGAAGCCAGCGACGACTTGCAGCACTGGCGCGCCTGGGGCGAAGGGCAGGTGGCGCGGTTGTCGTTTGCCGATGAGCGCGTCGAGCAGCATGAAGTGAGTTTGCCGGGGCAGTCGGCGCGGTATCTGCGTCTGCTGTGGAAAGGCCAGGCGGCACCGGCGCTGACGTCGGCGCAGTTGGAGAGTGTCAGCGCCCACAACCTGCCGTTGCCGCTGGTGTGGTCGCAGCCGTTGTCGGGCAGCCGGCTCAAGGCCGGGGAATACAGCTGGCAGTTACCCAACGCACTGAACGTCGAACGCTTGCGAATCGACTTGAGCCAACCCAACAGCCTGGCGCCGGTCACCTTGTCGGGCCGCCGGGAAAGTAATCAGGCCTGGCAGCCCATGAGCAGCGGTTTGCTCTACCGGTTGACACAAAATGGCCAGGACGTTTTACAGAACGAACTGCAGTTGCCGGGCCAGGCTGTTGCGCAGCTCAAGCTCGACGTGGACGAGCGTGGTGGTGGCCTGGGCGTGGAGGCGCCGACCTTGAGCTTTGCGGTGCGGGCCACGCAGTTGGTGTTCCTGGCGCGGGGCGAGCCACCGTTCACCCTTGTGCTCGGCAATCCGTCGGTGAAAGGCGCGAACTTGCCGCTGTCGACCCTGATTCCGGACTACAGCGCCGAACGTCTCGCGGGGCTTGGGCAGGCCAAGGTGGCGGGCGAGGCGGTGGTCACATCGCCTGCGGTCGCGGCCCCGGTTGATGCCGGGCCGAACTGGAAAAAGCTCGGTCTTTGGGCCGTGCTGCTGCTCGGTGTGGCGGCCCTGGGCGCCATGGCCTACAGTTTGCTGCGCAAGCCACCGGTGGCACGTTAAATAAAGTCCATGAACTCTATTGGGTTTAAATCCTCTGATAGGAGGAAATACGCCCCGACTCGCGTTAAACTGCGCGGGTTTTTAGCCCCCCATTTCCGGAGCCTTCCATGTCCCGCGTTACCCTGAGTCGCTATTTGATCGAGCAGACCCGCAGCAACAACACGCCTGCCGATCTGCGCTTCCTTATCGAAGTGGTGGCGCGTGCTTGCAAGGAAATCAGCCACGCCGTGTCCAAAGGCGCGCTGGGTGGTGTCCTGGGCAGCATGGGCACTGAAAACGTACAAGGCGAAGTGCAGAAGAAGCTTGACGTGATCTCCAACGAAATCCTGCTCGAAGCCAACGAGTGGGGCGGTCACCTGGCCGGCATGGCGTCCGAAGAAATGGACAATGCCTACCAGATCCCGGGCAAATACCCGAAAGGCGCGTACCTGCTGGTATTCGACCCGCTGGACGGTTCGTCGAACATCGACATCAACGCGCCAGTCGGCACTATCTTCTCGGTACTGCGTTGCCCGAACGAATACCTGAGCCAGAACGAAGCCCTGAACGAAAAGGCCTTCCTGCAGCCGGGCACCGAGCAGGTAGCTGCCGGTTACGCGATCTACGGCCCACAGACCATGCTGGTGCTGACCCTGGGCGACGGCGTCAAGGGCTTCACCCTGGACCGCGAAATGGGCAGCTTCGTGCTCACCCATGAAGACATCACCATTCCTGCGTCCACCCAGGAATTTGCAATCAACATGTCCAACCAGCGTCACTGGGAAGAGCCGGTTACCCGCTATGTAGGCGAGTTGATGGCCGGCGAAGAAGGCCCGCTGAAGAAGAACTTCAACATGCGCTGGGTGGCTGCGATGGTTGCCGACGTGCACCGCATCCTGACCCGTGGTGGCCTGTTCATGTACCCACGCGACAGCCGTGAGCCGTCCAAGCCGGGCAAGCTGCGCCTGATGTACGAAGCCAACCCGATGTCGTTCCTGGTTGAACAGGCGGGCGGTGCGTCCACCGACGGCCACCAGCGCATCCTCGACATCCAGCCTGAAGGCCTGCACCAGCGCGTGGCGGTGTTCCTGGGTTCGAAGGAAGAAGTTGAGCGTGTGACCGGCTACCACAAGGCGTAAGTCCTTGCGGTAAGCAAAAGCCCCGAAACGTTTCAGCGTTTTCGGGGCTTTTTTGTTTTCGCTCGTCGGGAACCAGACACCTCTTTTCCCTTCTAAGCTTCTGGCAGACCCCCAAGCTGCTTCGTCTCTCCAGGAGTTTTTCCATGTCGTTACGCCGTCTCGCCCTGTTGTCGTTTTGCGTGCTTCTGGCCGCTTGCAGCAAGGTCACTCAAGAAAATTACGCAAAACTGTCGGCCGGCATGCCAAAGGCCGAGGTGGAGTCGTTGTTGGGCAAGCCGACTGATTGTTCTGGCGCGCTGGGTATGTCCAGTTGCACCTGGGGCGATAAAAACAGCTTTATCAGCGTGCAATATGCCGGTGACAAAGTACTGATTTTTTCCGGGCAAGGCCTGAAGTAAACCGGGGCGAAAGCCTGCGGGAGAAAAACAACATGATGCGTTTCGTTCTCTACCTCTGCGCCAGCCTGTTTTTGGCGGGCTGCGCCAGCCATTCTGGCGATGATCTGCAACCCAAGACTGTTGGCAGCGTCAACCTCAAGCGTTACCAGGGCACCTGGTATGAGTTGGCCCGTTTGCCGATGTACTTCCAGCGCAATTGTGCGCAGTCCGAAGCCCGCTACACGCTGTTGCCCGATGGCAACATGTCGGTGTTCAACCGCTGCCTGACCCCTGAGTGGAAGTGGCAGGAAGCCAAGGGCACCGCAACGCCGCAGGTCGCCGGCAAGACCGACAAACTGTGGGTCGAATTCAATAACTGGTTCACCTCGCTGTTGCCGGGCGTGGCCAAGGGCGATTACTGGGTGCTGTACGTCAGCGATGACTACAAGACCGCCATTGTCGGCAGCCCGAGCCGGCGCTACATGTGGTTGCTGTCGCGCACGCCGACGGTCAGCGCCGACACCCGCGAAGACCTGCTGAGCAGGGCGCGGCAGCAGGGGTATGACACCACGCGTTTGATCTGGCGTACGTCGGACAAGCAGATGGCGAAGACCTCGCAGTAATACGAAACAGCGCCAATCCAATGTGGGAGCGGGCTTGCTCGCGAATGCGGTGTGTCAGTCAACAGATGTATTGACTTATCCCCTTCT
>NZ_JBSVWQ010000129.1:0-16436 GCF_054071215.1 Pseudomonas sp. SDO5522_S412
CAAAAACCTTGGGAGCGCTGCGCACTCCAGCGGGAGCAAGCTCCCTCGCCACAAAAGCAGGCGCTTACATTCAAGGGCGTTTCAGAGACTAAGCCGCATCGACAAATCCACCGCCTTCACATCCTTGGTCATCGCCCCGATGGAGATGTAGTCCACGCCGGTTTCAGCGATGGGCAGCAGGGTGCTTTCGTTGATCCCGCCACTGGCCTCCAGCTTGGCTTTGCCGTTGTTCAGGCGCACTGCTTCGCGCATGTCATCCAGGCTCAGCTCATCCAGCATGATGATATCGGCGCCCGCCGCCAGTGCCTCACGCAGTTCCTCCAGGCTTTCCACTTCGATTTCCACCGGCTTGCCCGGGGCGATCTTGTGGGCGGCGCTGATCGCCTGGGCAATGCCACCACAGGCTGCGATATGGTTTTCCTTGATCAGGAACGCGTCATACAGGCCGATGCGGTGGTTGTGGCAACCGCCGCAGGTCACTGCATATTTTTGCGCCAGGCGCAGGCCGGGCAGGGTCTTGCGAGTATCCAGCAGCTTGACCTGGGTGGACGCGACAAAGTCCGCCAGGTATTGGGCGCGGGTGGCAACCCCTGACAACAGTTGCAGGAAATTCAGCGCGCAACGCTCGCCACTGAGCAGCGAGCGGGCCGGGCCTTCGAGGTGAAACAGCGCCTGGTTGGGGCTGACACGTTCGCCGTCGCGCACCTGCCAATGCACCGCGACGCGTGGGTCCAATTGGCGAAACACCGCTTCCACCCAGGCCGTGCCGCTGATGACGGCGGCGTCGCGCGTGATGATCGTGGCCTTGGCCAGGCGTTCGGCGGGGATCAGTTGTGCGGTGATATCCCCGCTGCCGATGTCTTCCAGCAATGCGCGACGCACATTGGCTTCGATTTCGGCGGTCAGGTCGGCTAGACGAAGATTGGGCATAACAGGCTCCACAAACAAAGTGCCTGGATTATAGGGGCAGGGCGGGCCTGAACCCAAGGCAACTGGCACCACGGGTGCGGTGCGCGATGTTCATTTACACGGCAATCACAGAGTTCGCTGGCGCAACAACCCTCATTTGCAAGATAATCTCGCGCCTTGCAATTGGCGTCATAGCTTTGACGTCACGGTGATAGCCCGATTTTCGCAGTGCCCCGGCGTGCTTCGCGCCGTTGCTGCACCGATCCTTCACACAATCGAATACCGCCGTTTCAGGAGGCCAGGATGCACAATGACGGGAAGGTGGTGCCGATCAATAAGGCACGGGCGACGCCATCGCCGCTCGCCCGCCTGCCGGTGGTGTTGCTCCAGGTCCGTGACAAGGCGGCGCAGCAACTCAGGCAGGGACTGCAGGAGCTGTTTGATAACGCCGACGACACCCTGTTCGAAATGGCCGACAAGACCCGCAGTAACGTCGACCACGGTATTTTCTTTGAGGCCATGCGCGACCTGCGCCTCAAGCGCAAGAATTTCGAGCGTGGCTTCATGGAGCAACTCTACGAAGCGTTTGCCAATCTTGGCAACGTGGAGCGCGGTGAGCTGCAACTGATTCCGGTGGTGTCCTACACCGCGGCGCCCGGGGTCTCGGGCGATGAGCTGGAAAAAGCCGTCGCGCTCGAGGCCATGCTGGGCAAGGTGCTGCGCCGTGACGGGCTCGCCCTTGGGCAATTGACAGCCCGACTCAATGCCTTGCTCGACAAACGCCTGGATGATCGGGACAACCCCCTGGGCCCGGCAATGCTGTGCGCGTTTTTTCTGCAAGCAGGACGCAGCCTTGGCGTGGAAATCCGGGTCAAGCTGATCATTCTCAAGCTGTTTGAGAAATACGTGCTCAGTGACGCTGATCTGTTGTACGGCGAAGCCAATCAGTTGCTGATCGCCACCGGCGTATTGCCCGAACTCAAGGCCGTGCCATCGCGGCGCGCCGTCGCCACGGCCGAGTTGCCTGAAGACACCCCGCCGATTGCCGGCCACCCGGCAGACGACAGCGGCCAGGAAGTTTTCGCGGCGTTGCAGGAATTGCTGTCGGCAGTGCGCGGCAGCGTGGCACCCACGCTGGAAGTCAGCGCCGAGACCCAGCCCATCTCCACCCGTGACCTGCTGCGCCTGCTCTCCCATTTGCAGCAATATGTGCCTGAGCCTGAGGTCGAGGACGATTTCGACCTGCGCAACCAGCTTGAACAATTGCTGACCCGGGTCAGCGTCAAGAGCGGCAAGTCTCGGGTGGTGGAGGATGCGGACGAGGATGTGATCAACCTGATCGCCATGCTGTTCGAGTTCATCCTCAATGACGGTACGGTGCCCGAGTCCCTCAAGGCGCTGATCGCCCGCCTGCAGATCCCGATGCTGAAAGTGGCGGTGCTGGACAAGAGTTTTTTCAGCCGCACCAATCACCCGGCGCGACGCTTGCTCAATGAAATCGCTTCGGCGGCCATGGGCTGGAGCCAGCGCGACGATTATCAGCGCGACAGCCTGTACCTGCACATCGAGCAGGTGGTGCAGCGGTTGTTGAATGATTTTGTGGATGATCCGGCAATCTTTTCCCAGTTACTGACCGAGTTCACCGCGTTTACCCATGACGAGCGACGCCGCAGCGAATTGCTGGAGCAACGTACCCGCGATGCAGAAGAAGGGCGCGCCCGTACCGAAATCGCTCGTCAGCGTGTAGCCGAAGCCCTCAATCTGCGGTTGCTGGGCAAAGTACTGCCCGAGGTCGTGGTGCAGTTCCTGCAACAGGCCTGGAGCCAGGTGCTGTTGCTGGCGTGCCTGAAGCATGGCGAGCACTCGCCACAATGGCTGGCCGGGTTGCGCACCATGGACGAGTTGATCTGGAGTGTCGGCCTCAGCGAAGACACCGAAGCCGGCCGGCACCTGCTGGAGCAGTTGCCAGGCTTGCTGAAAGCCTTGCGCGATGGGTTGAGCGGCGCGGCATTCGATCCCTTCATTACCCGGGAATTTTTCACCCGCTTGCAAACCCTGCATGTCCAATCGTTCCGGGGCAGTGCCGAGGAACAACCGTCGCTGTCGCAAGTCGAGGTGCGCGAGGCATTCGTCCTCAGTCCCGCGGCACCGGCCATCGAGGCGAGCCTGCCGGAAGATGATCCCGACCTGCTCAAGGTTCGCCAACTGCGGATCGGTTGCTGGGTGGAATTTCAGGAAGACGCCGAAAACACCCTGCGTTGCAAGCTGACGGCGATTATTGCGCCGGGCAATACCTGTATTTTCGTCAATCGAACCGGCCTCAAGGTATTGGAAAAAAATCCGCTTGAACTGGCCCTGGAGTTCAAGCGCGGCGCGGTGCGAACCCTGGATGATGCGCTGTTGTTCGACCGCGCCCTGGCTTCGGTGATTGGCAACCTGCGCCAACTTCATCGCGCCAAGTGATCGCAACCAGACAGCGGAACGCGGCATACTGAGTCACCCCAGCCTCGTTCAAGGAACCAGTATGCAGTTGGACCCCGCCAGCGGTTGGTGCCAGGGCATTCGCCATTGCCCCTCGCCCAACTTCAACGAGCGCCCCGGTGGCGAGATTTCCCTGTTGGTGGTGCACAACATCAGCCTGCCACCGGCGCAATTCGCCACCGGCAAGGTGCACGAGTTTTTCCAGAATCGCCTGGATGTCACGGAACATCCCTACTTTGAAGGTATTGCCGACCTACGGGTTTCTGCGCATTTTCTGATTGAGCGTGATGGCGCGGTGACGCAGTTTGTCTCGTGCCGGGACCGGGCCTGGCATGCCGGGGTATCGAGCTTCGAGGGGCGTGAGACGTGTAACGACTTTTCCCTGGGGATCGAGTTGGAGGGCACTGATGACCTGCCCTTCACCGATGCCCAGTATCAATCCCTGATCGCCCTGACGCGCCAGTTACTGGCGGCGTACACGGGCATTACCCGCCAGCGCATTTGTGGCCATAGCGATATCGCCCCGGGACGCAAGACCGACCCCGGACCCGAATTTGATTGGGCGCGCTTTCGCAGCGCCTTGCAGGATGGAGGACACGCACAATGAGTTTTCTGGTGTTGGTGCTGGCGGTATGGATCGAGAAGTTCTCGGCCCTGCGTCATCGTATACAACGTGATGGCGGTTGGTTGCGGGAACTGGCCAAGCTGGAGTCGAGCGCCAGCCTGGGCAAGCAGCCGTGGCTGATCCTCACATTGCTGGTGCTGCTGCCGGTGGCCTTGCTTGCGTTGTTGTTGCTGGTGCTGGAGCCAGTGGCCTATGGCCTGTTGGCGCTGCCGGTGCACCTGCTGGTGGTGATCTACAGCCTGGGCCGTGGCGATCTCCTGGCCGGATTGGGCCCGTTCCGTGATGCCTGGCGCCGGGGTGACCTGCAAGCGGCCGAACATGTGGCCGAACGTGACTTGAGCATCAGCGCCGACAGCGGTGAGCAGTTGCTGGAGCGGGTCCAGGGCCATCTGTTGTGGCAGGCCTACCAAAGCTTCTTCGCGGTGATTTTCTGGTACTTCCTCCTCGGGCCGGTGGCCGCCCTGGCCTACCGTCTGCTGGCGCTGGCGACCGAGAACAGCAAGAACCCACTGGTGGCCGAGCGTGCCGGGCAATTGCGCCATGCCTTCGACTGGTTGCCGGTACGTTTGCTGGCGGCGAGTTTCGCCCTGGTCGGCAACTTTGTGGCGGTCGGCCGGGTGATGCTGCATGAGCTGCTGAGCTGGGACATCAGTGCTGCGCAACTGGTGGAGAAGGTGGGCCTGGTGGCCGCGGAGATCCCGCCACCGGTGGTAGGCGCCGAGGGCATCAACAGCCTTGATCGTATCTGGGAGTTGCTGCTGCGTGCCGCCGTGCTGTGGTACGCCGGCTTTGCCATCTGGACCGTGCTGCCCTGATTTGCCCCCCCTGTAGGAGCGGGCAAGCTCGCTCCTACCTCGTTAACCTTAAGTTACAAACCTCCTTTTCGAATTGAGCTATACAGACAGAGCGCCAAATAGTGGCTATCTGCCGCCGCCCTGCGCCCTCAATAAAAATAAAAGAAAAGGGAGTTCACCTGTGAAGAGCTTGCTCTATCCCGCCGTCGCGTTCATGAACCGCCTGACCTTCGGCATGAAGTTCAGCCTTATCAGCGTGCTGTTCCTGTTGCCGATGCTGGCCACCAACTACTACCTGGTGCGCGATTCCTGGCGAGAATTCCAGGGCACTCGCATCGAGCTGCAAAGCCTCGACCTGCTGGGCAGCAGCCTGGCCCTGCGCCGCGACCTGGAAACCCTGAACAACCAGGTACAGATCAACGCAACCCTCGGCCAATCAGGCAAGGCCGGTGATATCGAAAACAAAATCACCGCCCTCGAAGACAGCCTGCTGCAGCGCCTGCAAAGCTTCCACGCCCTGTCCGCCGACCCAGAACAGGCCGCCGCCTTCGAAGCCAAGCGCGATGAAATGATCGCCGCCTTCAAGGCCCAGCAACAGGAAACTTCACTGCTCAGCAAAAGCGCGCTGATCGGCAAACTCCTCAACAAGGCGCAGATGCTCAGCCAGATCATCGCCAGCCAGTCGGGTTTGAGCCGTGACCCCCAGGGCGACCTGCGCCAACTCAGTGAACTGATCACCAGCGTCACCCCGCAAGTCACCCAGACCCTGGGGGAAGGCCGGGCCATGGGGGCTTATTCGTTGGGCCAGGGTTTTCTCAATTCGTCGTCCAGCACTCGTTTTGACGAGTTGCTGCAGCAACTGGAAAAGCTCCAGGCGGAATACGGCCTGAAACTGCAGGATGCCCTCGGCTCCAGCAAGCCAGCCCACGCAGCATTGGCGAGCCTGGCGGACGCGAGCAAGGCCAGCCTCAAGCAAGGCAGTGAGTTGTTCGAAGAGCAGGTCGTGGTGGCCGAAACCCTCGACGCCCCATGGCAAGGCTTCTACGACGACGTCAGCACGTTGATGGCCAAGACCTATCAGCTCGACGAAGCCACCCTGACCTTTCTCGAGCAGCAACTGGAGCAACGCCTGTCAGAAAACCGCACGCACATGATCGGATTGGTGGCGGCACTGGCGTCGGTGTTTTTGCTGATCTTCTATTTGTATGCCGGTTTCTACGCCTCCACCCGCACCACCTTGCGCCGCCTGGGGGCGACGATGGACAAGGTGGCGGCCGGTGACATGACCGTCACCTTCATCGCCCACAGCCGCGACGAACTGGGGGATTTGGGCCAGGTGTTCAACGCCACCGTGGCCAAAATCCATGACCTGATCGAGCGGGTAGGGCACACCGTCAACCAGGTCGAACACCAGGCCGGACAAGTGGAGTCAGTCTCGGCCAGCAGCAACCAGGCCGTGTCCGGCCAACGCAGCCAGATCGAGCAAGTGGCGACCGCCATGAACCAGATGTCCTCCACTGCCCAGGAAGTGGCGCGCAGTGCAGCGGCGGCGGTCAGCAGCGCCCACAGCGTCAACGATGAAACCGTCAGCGGACGCGGCCTGGTGCAGTCCCAGCAAGGCAGTATCGCGGCGTTGGCTTCGGAGATCGATCAATCGGTACGGGTCATCAACCAGTTGGCCATCGACAGCCAATCCATCAGTCGCGTGCTGGAAGTGATCAAGAGCATTGCCGAACAGACCAATCTGCTGGCGTTGAATGCCGCCATCGAGGCCGCGCGCGCGGGTGAGCAAGGACGCGGTTTCGCCGTGGTGGCCGATGAAGTGCGCACTTTGGCCCGGCGCACCCAGCACTCCACCGAAGAGATCGAGCAGATGATTGCCAAGCTCCACAGCGGTGTCGGCGCTGCGGTGAAGGCCATGGGCACCAGCCACGAGATGGCCAATGGCACGGTGGGGCAGTCGGAAAAAGTCCAGCAGGCCCTCGAAAACATCCTCGGCGCGGTAGGCATGATCGTCGACCAGAACCAGCAGATTGCCGCCGCCGTCGAACAGCAGACTGCCGTGGCCCATGACATCGATCAGAACATCGTCGAGATCAATCGCGCCGGTGAACATGCAGCGCAGGGCGCGCACCAGACTGAAGAGGCCAGCCGGCAGTTGTCCTTGCAAGTGATCGAGCTGAAGCAGTTGATCGGGGCCTTTCGAGTGTGAGGCATGGCCAGGCATGCATCGGGGATGGGCGCCTACCAGTTGAACAGCTCGCAGGCATTGCGGGTGCTCGCCTCGGCCAGCGCTGAGGAGCTGATGCCCATGCGCTCCGCCAGGGCGGCACAGATGTCTGGCAGGTGTTCGGGGCTGTTGCGCTGGCCGGGGTACATCACTGGGGCCATGTCCGGTGAGTCGGTTTCCAGTACCACGCTTTCCAGCGGCAGCCGGGCGATCACCTTGTGCATGCGCAGGGCTTGCGGCCACGTGGCCGCGCCGCCCAGGCCCAGTTTGAAGCCGAGCTTGATGTACTCGCGGGCCTCTTCCTGGCTGCCGGCAAACGCGTGGATGATTCCGCCCCGTGGTAGCCGAATGCGCTTGAGGGTGGCGATCACGGCAGCGTGGCTGCGGCGCACATGCAGCAGCGCCGGCAGTTGGAAATCCACCGCCAGCTTCAGTTGCGCTTCAAACAGGCTTTGCTGGCGTTCGCGGTCCAGCTTTTCGAGGAAATAATCCAGGCCGATTTCGCCCACCGCGCACAGTTGCCGGTGGCCGTTCAGGCGGGTCAGCCAGTCGCCCAGTTCCGTCAGGTCGGCGGGGCGATGGTCGTCGAGATACACCGGGTGCAGGCCGAAGGCGGCGAATAAATCCGCGTCGGTTTGCACCAGGTCCCACAACCGTTGCCAATTCTGCTGATAGACCCCGAGCACCACCATCCTGCGCACGCCCAGGCGGCGACTGCGGCTCAGGACTTCGCGGCGGTCCGTATCGAAGTCCGGAAAATCCAGATGGGTGTGGCTGTCGATCAGCTCCACACCGCTTACTCCGAGTGAATCCGCTGCTTGAACGTACGGCCGATGGCATGCACGCCGGGTTCGTAGTGCTGTTCTTCAATGGCCGCCAGCGCCAGGCGCAGCGCGGTGTCGGCAATCAACTGATGCTGCTGGGCCATGGCATTCACCGGCAGCGGCAGGAAATCCAGCAGTTGGGTGTCGCCAAACGTCCCCAGTCGCAGTGGCCGGGATTTGAGCGGGAAGTCATGCAGCGCGTCAAACACCCCTTGCAGCAAGACGTAGGACGTAGTCACCAGTGCGTCAGGCAAATGCCCCAGGCTTTGCAGCAACTGCTCCATCAGCTGTCGGCCACAGTCGCGGCTGAACGACTCGCCTTGTTCGATCAGCACTTCGCCGCTGAAGTCTTTCAGCGCTTGCTTGAAACCGGCGGTACGTTCCTGGCTGATGCTCAGCTCTGGCCGCGCGCCGATCAACACGATCTGCTTGGGCAGCGGGTGCAGCAGGCTGCTGGTCAATTGCTGGCAGGCCTGGCGATCATCGCTGACCACCGAGCAAAACTGCGTAGACTCCATCACCCGGTCGATGGCGATCACCGGCAAACCCTTGGCTTGCAGTTCGCGGTAGCTGTCGTCGGTGGCCGGCAGGCAGCTGGCGACAAACAGCGCATCGCAACGGCGGGCGCGGAACAATTGCAGCAGTTGCCGCTCACTGTCGGCGTCGTCGTCGGAGCTGGCGATCAGCAATTGATAGCCGCGGGCACGGGCGCCTTGTTCGAGCAGCTTGGCGATGCGTGCGTAACTGGGGTTTTCCAGGTCCGGCAGGATAAAACCCAGGGTACGGGTGTGCCGGCTGCGCAGCCCGGCGGCCTGGGGGTTGGGCGTAAAGCCATGTTCTTCAACCACGGCGCGCACCCGTTCGACGGTTGCGGTGCTGATCCGTTGCTGTTCGGCCTTGCCATTGATGACGTAGCTGGCGGTGGTCACAGACACACCGGCAATGCGCGCGATATCACTGAGTTTCAAACCGGGATTTCCTTGTTTTTTAGAGCTTGCCCCGACATTTTGTCCAATCGTAACCGATTACTGCAGGCGACCATTGTCGCAACTCAACAGCCGAGTGGCTCTTCAATCATGGGAAATTAACGCGTAATCTGCCATAAATTCTAGATTAAACGTTTCAGCAAGCGTATTTTTACGATTATCGCGACGAGTGTGGTCCTGCCAACTGACCACTCAGTCAATTTTATTCGAACGCTTTTGCACTGATTTATTCAAAATAATACCTAGTGCGCCGGCCGCACTAACTAGGAGAACGGCATGCTTGAGCTCACCCACGAGCAGATATCCATGGGCCAGACGGCTGTGGATAAGTCTGCTGCCTTGCAACTGCTCGCTGAAAAACTGGTGGCCGATGGCCTGGTCGCCGAGGGTTACCTCAGTGGCTTGCAAGCGCGTGAAGCCCAAGGCTCGACCTTTCTCGGCCAGGGTATCGCCATCCCCCACGGCACCCCCGAAACCCGCGACCAGGTGTTCGCCACCGGCGTGCGCCTGCTGCAATTTCCCGACGGCGTGGATTGGGGCGATGGCCAGATCGTCTACCTGGCGATCGGCATTGCCGCCAAATCCGACGAACACCTGCGCCTGCTGCAACTGCTGACCCGCGCCCTCGGCGAGACCGACCTGGGCCAGGCCCTGCGTCGCGCCAGTTCTGCCGAGGCCTTGCTGAAACTGCTGCAAGGCGCGCCGCAGGAGCTGGCGCTGGACGCACAGATGATTGGCCTGGGCGTGTCGGCTGATGATTTCGAAGAACTGGTATGGAGAGGCGCACGCCTGTTGCGCCAGGCCGATTGCGTGAGCAATGGCTTTGCCGCCGTGCTGCAACAAGTCGACGCGCTGCCCCTGGGCGATGGCCTGTGGTGGCTGCACAGCGAGCAGACGGTGAAGCGTCCCGGCCTGGCCTTCGTCACCCCGGACAAACCCATGCGTTACCTGGGCCAGCCCTTGAGCGGCCTGTTCTGCCTGGCCAGCCTCGGCGAGGCCCACCAGACCTTGCTCGAACGCCTGTGTGCCTTGCTGATCGAAGGCCGTGGCCAGGAACTCGGCCGCGCCACCAGTAGCCGCGCCGTATTGGAAGTGCTCGGCGGTGAACTGCCCGCCGACTGGCCAAGCGTGCGCATTGCCTTGGCCAACGCCCACGGGCTGCATGCGCGCCCGGCGAAGATCCTCGCGCAATTGGCGAAAAGTTTTGCCGGTGAAATCCGTGTGCGCATCGTCGATGGAGACGTCGGCGCGGTATCGGTAAAAAGCCTGAGCAAGTTGCTCAGCCTCGGTGCGCGTCGCGGCCAGGTACTGGAGTTTGTCGCCGAGCCAACCATTGCCGGTGACGCCTTGCCCGCCTTGCTGGCGGCAGTGGAAGACGGCCTCGGCGAAGAAGTCGAGCCGTTGCCGGCAGTCAGCGCCCAACAAGCCGTGGTCGAGATCGAACCGGTCATCAGCGCGCCAGTGTCCGGCAGCCTGATCCAGGCCATCGCCGCCGCCCCCGGCATTGCGATTGGCCCGGCGCATATCCAGGTGCTGCAACCTTTCGAATACCCGCTGCGCGGCGAGTCGCCGGTGATCGAGCGCCAGCGCCTGCACGCGGCATTGACCGACGTGCGCCGGGACATCCAGGGCCTGATCGAGCGCAGCAAATCCAAGGCCATCCGCGAGATCTTCATCACCCACCAGGAGATGCTCGACGACCCGGAACTGACCGACGAAGTCGAGACGCGCCTCAAGCAGGGCGAAAGCGCCGAGGCCGCGTGGATGAGCGTGATCGAAGCCGCCGCCAAACAGCAGGAATCGTTGCAGGACGCCTTGCTCGCCGAGCGCGCTGCCGATCTGCGTGACATTGGCCGCCGCGTGCTGGCACAACTGTGCGGCGTCGAAACCGCCCAGGAGCCGGACGAACCCTACATCCTGGTGATGGACGAAGTGGGTCCCTCGGACGTGGCGCGCCTGGACCCGGTGCGTGTCGCCGGCATCCTCACTGCCCGTGGCGGCGCCACCGCCCACAGCGCCATCGTCGCCCGCGCGTTGGGCATTCCCGCGCTGGTGGGTGCAGGCCCTGCTGTATTGCTGTTGGCTTCGGGCACGCCGTTGTTGCTGGATGGCCAGCGCGGTCGCCTGCATGTGGACGCCGACGCCGCCACCTTGCAGCGCGCCACCGTCGAACGCGACACCCGCGAACAACGTCTGCAAGCCGCCGCCGCCCAACGCCATGAACCGGCCCTGACCCGCGATGGCCATGCCGTCGAAGTATTCGCCAATATCGGCGAAAGCGCCGGGGTTGCCGGCGCGGTGGAGCAGGGCGCCGAAGGTATCGGCCTGCTGCGCACCGAACTGATTTTCATGGCCCACAAACAAGCGCCCGACGAAGCCACCCAGGAAGCCGAATACCGCCGCGTGCTCGACGGCCTGGGCGGCCGGCCGCTGGTGGTACGCACCCTTGATGTGGGCGGCGACAAACCGCTGCCGTACTGGCCGATCGCCAAGGAAGAAAACCCCTTCCTCGGCGTGCGCGGCATTCGCCTGACCCTGCAACGCCCGCAGATCATGGAAGCGCAATTGCGCGCGCTGTTGCGTTCGGCAGACAACCGTCCACTGCGCATCATGTTCCCGATGGTTGGCAGTGTTGACGAGTGGCGCCAGGCCCGGGCCATGACCGAGCGCCTGCGCCTGGAAATCCCGGTGGCCGACCTGCAACTGGGGATCATGATCGAAGTGCCGTCGGCCGCGTTGCTGGCGCCGGTACTGGCCAAGGAAGTGGACTTCTTCAGCGTCGGCACCAACGACCTGACCCAATACACCTTGGCCATCGACCGTGGCCATCCGACGCTGTCGGCCCAGGCTGACGGCCTGCATCCGGCGGTGTTGCAACTGGTCGACATCACCGTGCGCGCCGCCCATGCCCATGGCAAATGGGTCGGCGTGTGCGGCGAGCTGGCAGCCGACCCTTTGGCAGTTCCGGTGCTGATCGGCCTGGGAGTGGATGAGCTGAGTGTGTCTGCGCGCAGCATTCCCGAGGTCAAGGCACGGGTGCGTGAATTCAGTCTGAGCGAGGCCCAGGGCCTGGCACAAAAAGCCCTGGCGGTGGGTTCTCCCGCCGAAGTGCGTGCGCTTGTGGAGGCCGTGTAAATGGCAAGGATTTTAAGCCTGACGCTGAACCCGGCGTTGGACCTGACGGTGCGCCTGGCGCGCCTGGAACCGGGCGAGGTCAACCGCAGCGAAGCGATGATCACCCACGCTGCCGGCAAGGGCGTGAACGTCGCGCAGGTGCTGGCGGACCTTGGTCATCAGGTGACCGTGGGCGGCTTTCTTGGAGAGGACAATCCCCAGGCATTCGAGATGCTGATTGCCCGTCGCGGTTTTACCGATGCCTTTATTCGCGTGCCGGGCGAAACCCGCAGCAATATCAAGATCGCCGAGCAGGACGGGCGGGTCACGGATGTCAATGCGCCGGGCCCGTTGGTCAGCGAGCAGGCGCAACACGCACTGCTTGAGCAACTGGCGCGGATTGCTCCGGGCTACGACGCCGTCGTCGTGGCCGGCAGCCTGCCACGCGGCATCACCCTTCAGTGGTTCCAGGGCCTGCTGCAGCAACTGAAAAACCTCGGCTTGAAAGTCGCCCTGGACACCAGCGGCGAAGCGCTGCGCGCCGGATTGAACGCCGGCCCGTGGTTGGTCAAACCCAATACCGAAGAACTGGCCGATGCCCTTGGTCATTCCACAGATGCCATCCGCCTACTGCATCGGCAAGGTGTGGAGCATGTGGTGGTCTCCGACGGTGCCGCAGGCGTGAGCTGGTACAGCCCGGAAACGGCGCTGCACGCTACCCCGCCCAAGGTAACCGTGGCCAGTACCGTAGGTGCCGGCGACTCGCTGCTGGCCGGGATGCTTCACGGTTTGCTCAGTGGCGACACGCCGGAGCAGACCCTGGGCCGCGCCACCGCCATTGCCGCGATGGCGGTCACGCAGATCGGCTTTGGCATCACCGACGAAGCGCAGCTTGAGACTTTGCAGAGCGGCGTCCACGTGCGCCCGCTGACAGGACAATAAGAGGGTTGGTCATGAAGTTAGCCATTGTTACTGCCTGCCCGAACGGCATGGTCACCAGTGTGCTGTGCGCCCGCTTGCTGGATGCCGCCGCGCAACGCCAGGGCTGGAGCACCAGCGTCGAAGTGGTCGACGTGCAGCATCCGGAACGCCAATTGTCGGCGGCCACCCTTGAAGCCGCCGAGTGGGTATTGCTGGTCAGCAGCACGCCGGTGGACATGCAGCGTTTTGTCGGCAAACGCGTATTCCGCAGCACGCCGGCCCAGGCGTTGCAGGATGTGGACGCGGTGTTGCGTCGCGGAGCCGAGGAGGCCCAGGTGCAGGTGGCTGACGCGGCACCGGCGAAAAGCACGCCGCGTATCGTCGCGATCACCGCGTGCCCGACCGGCGTCGCCCACACCTTCATGGCTGCCGAAGCGTTGCAGCAAACCGCCAAGCGCCTCGGGTATGACTTGCAGGTGGAAACCCAGGGCTCCGTGGGCGCCCGCACGCCGCTGAGTCCCGAGGCGATTCGTGACGCCGACGTGGTACTGCTCGCCGCCGACATCGAAGTCGCCACCGAGCGCTTTGCCGGCAAGAAAATCTATCGCTGCGGCACCGGGATCGCGCTCAAGCAATCCGAGGCGACCCTCAACAAGGCGCTGGCCGAAGGCAAGCAGGAATCCGCTGCCAGTGGTGCCGCTGCCAAACCGGAGAAGACCGGTGTCTACAAACACTTGCTCACCGGCGTGTCGTTCATGCTGCCGATGGTGGTGGCGGGCGGTCTGCTGATCGCCCTGTCATTCGTGTTCGGCATTCATGCCTTTGAAGAAAAAGGCACCCTGGCCGCCGCGCTGAAAACCGTCGGCGACCAGGCGTTCATGCTGATGGTGCCGCTGCTGGCGGGTTACATCGCCTACTCGATTGCCGACCGTCCTGGATTGGCCCCCGGCATGATCGGTGGCCTGCTGGCCAGCACTTTGGGCGCGGGGTTTATCGGCGGTATTTTTGCCGGTTTCCTCGCCGGCTACTGCGTCAAATTCATCAGCCGCGCGATCCGTTTGCCCCAGAGCCTGGAAGCCCTCAAGCCGATCCTGATCATCCCGTTGCTGGCGAGCCTGTTCACGGGTCTTGCGATGATTTACCTGGTTGGGCCGCCGGTGGCGAAGATGCTCACCGGCCTCACGGATTTTCTCAGCACCATGGGCACCACTAACGCCGTGCTGCTGGGCATCTTGCTGGGCGGCATGATGTGCGTCGATCTCGGTGGCCCGATCAACAAGGCGGCCTACGCGTTTTCCGTCGGCCTGCTGGCAGCGCAAAGCGGTGCCCCCATGGCCGCGACCATGGCCGCCGGCATGGTGCCGCCGATTGGCATGGGCATCGCCACCTTCCTGGCGCGGCGCAAGTTTGCCCAGACCGAGCGTGAAGCCGGCAAGGCCGCGCTGATCCTCGGCATGTGCTTTATCTCTGAAGGCGCGATTCCGTTTGCTGCCAAGGACCCGCTGCGGGTAATCCCGGCAAGCATCGCCGGCGGTGCGCTGACCGGTGCGCTGTCGATGTATTTCGGCTGCAAGCTGATGGCGCCCCATGGTGGATTGTTTGTGATGCTGATCCCGAATGCGATCAACCATGCGCTGCTATATCTGCTGGCGATCGTGGCGGGCAGTTTGTTGACTGCCGTGGTGTATGCATTCCTCAAGCGCCCTGAGACCGTAGAGCTTTCTGTCGCACCCGCCCAGGCATAACGCGGTTCATGTAGGAGCTGGCTTGCCTGCGATGCAGGCACCTCGGTGTATCAGCGCAACCGAGTTGAGGCTATCGCAGGCAAGCCAGCTCCCACATTTGACCTCCGTGAGCAATAAGGCCGGTGTCATAACTCGTTCATCCCGTCATGCTTAAGTTTCCCTTTTGCTGCTCGAGAGGGAACCCGCATGAGCCACTTCAATCTCGGCCGCCGCCGCGTGATGCAAGCCGTTGGCGCCGGCCTGTTGCTGCCGGGCCTCGCGCCTGCGGTGATCGCCTCGGTCAAGGATCGCCCGCAACTCACCGACGGCGTGCAGTCCGGCGACCTGCTGGGCGACCGCGCGATGATCTGGAGCCGCAGCGACCGCCCGGCCCGGATGGTGGTGGAGTGGGACACCCGTAGCGTATTCAGCAACCCGCGCAAATTCGTCTCGCCCCTGGCCGACAGCCGCACCGATTTCACCGCCCGTGTCGAACTCACCGGCCTGCCCGTCGACCAGGCGATTTTCTATCGTGTGCACTTTGAAGATGCCCAGACCGGCGTGGCCAGCGAGCCCTGGTTCGGTCACCTGCGCAGCGTGCCGCAGCAGCGCCGGGATATCCGTTTCGTGTGGAGCGGCGACACCGTTGGCCAGGGCTTCGGCATCAACCCGGACATCGGCGGCATGCGCATCTACGAAGCCATGCGCCTGCGCCTGCCGGACTTCTTCATTCACAGCGGCGACACCATCTACGCCGACGGCCCGGTGCCCGCGCAACTGACCACCGAGGACGGACGCATCTGGCGCAACATCACCACCGAAGCCAAAAGCAAAGTCGCTGAAACCCTGAATGAATACCGGGGCAACTACCGCTACAACCTGATGGACGAGAACGTACGTCGCTTCAACGCCGAAGTGCCGCAGATCTGGCAGTGGGACGACCACGAGGTGATCAACAACTGGTCGCCGAGCAAGCAACTGGATGAGCGCTACAAAACCCGCGACATCAACACCCTGGTGGGCCGTGCGCGTCAGGCCTGGCTGGAATATTCACCGATGCGCCGGCAAAGCGCCGACCAGGGCGGGCGGATTTATCGCAAGCTCAGTTACGGCCCGTTGCTGGATGTGTTTGTGCTGGACATGCGCAGCTATCGCGGGCCGAACGATGACAACCTTGGCGGTGAAAAACCGTTCCTTGGGCGTGAGCAACTGGACTGGCTCAAGCGCGAATTGAAGGCCTCCCAGGCGCAGTGGAAAGTCATCGCCGCCGACATGCCCATTGGCCTGGGCGTGCCCGACGGTGAGGTCAGCCCCGGCGTGCCGCGTTGGGAAGCGATCGCCAACGGCGACCCGGGCCCGGCCCAGGGGCGCGAGTTGGAAATTGCTGAACTGCTCGCGTTTCTGCGGGCGCAGCAGGTGCGTAATCACGTGTGGCTGACGGCGGATGTGCATTACTGCGCGGCCCATCATTACCATCCGGATCGGGCGGCGTTTCAGGATTTTGAGCCGTTCTGGGAGTTTGTCGCCGGGCCGTTGAATGCCGGGAGTTTCGGGCCTAATCCGCTGGATAAAACCTTTGGCCCTGAAGTGGTGTTCGAGAAGGCGCCGACGGTGCAGAACAGCTCGCCGTTTGCCGGGTTCCAGTTTTTTGGCGAGGTGCAGATTGACGGGCAGACGGCGGAGCTGACGGTGATTTTGCGGGACCTGGATGGGGTTTCGGTGTTTGAGCAGAAGCTGGCGCCAGTGTGATTGCAATGCAATCTACCTACTGAAGAAGAGCCAATGTGGGAGCGGGCTTGCTCGCGAAGGCGGTGTGTCAGTCAACAGA
>NZ_JBSVWQ010000130.1:0-16384 GCF_054071215.1 Pseudomonas sp. SDO5522_S412
TCAGTCAATCCATGTGCTGGCTGAACCACCGCCTTCGCGAGCAAGCCCGCTCCCACATTGGTTTTGTGGTGTTTGGAGAATCGGGGGATTACAGCTGCGGGGTTTCTTCCGTCGGCTTGGTCTTGTCCACACCCGGCACATGCAGGTTGCCTTCGACCACCTGGTTGCCTTCCAGCTGCGGCTGCGTCACCCACGTCAGAATGTCGTAGTAACGCCGGATGTTCGCCACAAAATGCACGGGCTCACCGCCACGGGCATAGCCATAACGCGTCTTGCTGTACCACTGCTTCTGCGACAGGCGCGGCAGCATCTTCTTCACGTCCAGCCACTTGTTCGGGTTCAGGCCTTCTTTTTCGGCCAGCTTGCGCGCGTCGTCCAAATGCCCGGTGCCGACGTTGTACGCCGCCAGGGCAAACCAGGTGCGGTCCGGCTCGGCAATCTTGTCGTCCAGCTCATCCTTGATCTTGGCCAGGTACTTGGCGCCGCCCATGATGCTCTGCTTGGCGTCCAGGCGGTTGGACACGCCCATGGCCTGCGCCGTGTTCTGGGTCAGCATCATCAGGCCGCGCACGCCGGTCTTGGAGGTCACCGCCGGCTGCCAGAGTGATTCCTGATAGCCGATGGCCGCCAGCAGGCGCCAGTCGACCTTTTCTTCCTTGGCATAGGCCCGGAAGTGTTTCTCGTATTTGGGCAGGCGCTGCTGCAGATGCTGGGCGAAGGTGTAGGCGCCCATGTAGCCGAGTACATCGACGTGCCCGTAATAGCGATCTTTCAGGCGTTGCAGCGTGCCGTTCTTTTCCACCTTGTCGAGGTAGTTGTTGACCTCGTTGAGCAGGCTGTTGTCTTCACCGGCGGCAACCGCCCAGGCTTGATGGCTGGCGTCACCGAGGTCAAAGGCCACCCGCACGTTGGGGAAGTACACCTGGTTCATCGCCACTTCGTTGGAGTCCACCAGCGTCAGGTCGATCTGGCCCTCATCCACCATGCGCAGCAGGTCGACCACCTCAACGGCGTCGGACTCTTCGTATTCAATCCCGGGAAACTGTTTTTTCAGCTGCGCCAGTTGCTCGGCGTGGGTGCTGCCCTTGAGCACCATGATCTTCTTGCCCACCAGGTCTGCCGCGGTGGTCGGCCGGGACTGGCCGTTGCGGTAGATGATCTGCGGGGTGACTTCCAGATAAGGGTGGGAGAAACGCACTTGCTGGCGACGCTGCTCACTGCTGACCAGGCCGGCGGCGGCCAGTACCGGGCCGTTGGGTTTGCCGATCTGCGAGAACAGGTCATCCAGGTTGTCGGCCGCCTCGATCTCGAGCTTTACCCCCAACTCGTCGGCAAAACGTTTTACCAGTTCGTATTCGAAGCCGGTTTCGCCGTTACGGTCCTGGAAATAAGTGGCCGGACTGTTTCGGGTGACCACCCGCAATACGCCATCCTCCTTGATTCGCTCGAGGGTGTTGGGTTTATCCACACACGCACTGAGCAGCAGGAAGAGTCCGGTAACGAAGAGCCATTTGGCGCATCGCGGGCGTAAAGCAGTAGGGGAGAACATCTGCGCAGTATACGCAAAGGACCCTCGGCGCCATATCTCGACAGCGGGGCACTTGTCTGCTAGCGCCCGTAAACCTTGGCTGCAGCCCGCAGAAACGGGGCTTGGCAGCCGATTGTGACGGTTAAAATAACTGCCCGGAATAGCCTGTATGGCCATATGATATCGTGCGATTTATGCCAACTGACGTCCGGCTGCGGCCACTGGTGCCGTTTCGGGTGCCGTTGGCGACGGTTTACGCTAGAATGCACGGCCTCAAAGCACACCCCCTTCCCGAGGCTGTCCCGAAGATGTTGATCCTGCGCGGCGCTCCTGCCCTTTCTGCCTTTCGCCACAGCAAACTCCTTGAGCAACTGAGCCAGAAGGTACCTTCTGTCAGTGGCTTGTATGCTGAATTTGCTCACTTCGCCGACGTTACTGGCGTTTTGACCGCCGACGAACAGCAAGTGCTGGCGCGCCTTCTGAAGTACGGTCCCAGCGTTCCTGTTCAAGAGCCTAACGGCCGCTTGTTCCTGGTCCTGCCACGGTTCGGCACCATCTCGCCCTGGTCGAGCAAGGCCAGCGACATCGCCCGCAACTGCGGCCTGGACAAAATCCAGCGCCTGGAACGCGGGATTGCCTTCTATGTAGCAGGCCAGTTCAGCGAGGCCGAGGCCGAGCTGATCGCCAGCAGCCTGCACGACCGCATGACCCAGATCATCGTGGGCCAGTTGGAACAGGCTGCCGGTCTGTTCAGCCACGCCGAGCCCAAGCCGCTGACCGCGATTGACGTGCTCGGTGGTGGCCGTGCCGCCCTGGAAACCGCCAACACCGAGCTGGGCCTGGCCCTGGCCGAAGACGAAATTGACTACCTGGTCAACGCCTTCATCGGCCTGAAGCGCAACCCGCACGACATCGAACTGATGATGTTCGCCCAGGCGAACTCCGAGCACTGCCGCCACAAGATCTTCAACGCCAGTTGGGACATCGACGGCCAGAGCCAGGAAAAAAGCCTGTTCGGCATGATCAAGAACACCTACGTGATGCACAGCGAAGGCGTTCTGTCGGCTTATAAGGACAACGCCTCGGTCATCGTCGGCTCTGTCGCCGGCCGTTTCTTCCCGGACCCTGAAACCCGCCAGTACGGTGCGGTGCAGGAGCCGGTGCATATCCTGATGAAAGTCGAGACCCACAACCACCCGACCGCGATTGCCCCGTTCCCGGGCGCAGCCACCGGTTCCGGCGGCGAGATTCGCGACGAAGGTGCAACCGGTCGTGGCGCCAAGCCAAAGGCTGGCCTCACCGGCTTCACCGTGTCCAACCTGCAGATCCCGGGCTTCGAACAGCCGTGGGAAGTGCCGTACGGCAAGCCTGAGCGCATCGTCACCGCGCTGGACATCATGATCGAAGGCCCGCTGGGCGGCGCCGCGTTCAACAACGAATTCGGGCGTCCGGCCCTGACCGGTTACTTCCGTACTTTCGAGCAATCCATCACCACCCCCCGTGGCGATGAAGTGCGCGGTTACCACAAGCCAATCATGTTGGCCGGCGGCATGGGCAACATCCGCGCCGAACACGTACAGAAAGGCGAGATTCTGGTCGGCTCCAAGCTGATCGTCCTCGGTGGCCCGGCGATGCTGATCGGCCTGGGCGGCGGCGCCGCTTCCTCCATGGCCACCGGCACCAGCTCGGCCGACCTGGACTTCGCTTCCGTACAGCGTGAAAACCCTGAGATGGAACGCCGTTGTCAGGAAGTCATCGACCGTTGCTGGCAACTGGGTGACAAGAACCCCATCAGCTTCATCCACGACGTCGGCGCGGGTGGTTTGTCCAACGCCTTCCCGGAACTGGTCAACGATGGCGACCGTGGCGGCCGTTTCGAACTGCGCAACATTCCAAACGACGAGCCGGGCATGGCTCCGCACGAAATCTGGAGCAACGAATCCCAGGAACGCTACGTGTTGGCGGTAGGTCCTGCAGACTTCGAACGCTTCCAGGCGATTTGCGAGCGCGAGCGCTGCCCGTTTGCGGTAGTCGGCGAAGCCACTGCCGAGCCGCAACTGACGGTCACCGACAGCCACTTCGGCAACAGCCCGGTGGACATGCCGCTGGAAGTGCTGCTGGGCAAAGCCCCGCGCATGCACCGTTCGGCCGTGCGTGAAAACGAACTGGGCGACGATTTCGACCCGTCGACCCTGGCCATCGCCGACTGCGTGGAGCGCGTCCTGCACCACCCGGCCGTTGCCAGCAAAAGCTTCCTGATCACCATCGGCGACCGCACCATCACCGGTCTGGTTGCCCGTGATCAAATGGTCGGCCCGTGGCAGGTCCCGGTGGCTGACGTTGCCGTCACCGCCACCAGCTTCGACGTGTACACCGGTGAAGCCATGGCCATGGGCGAACGCACTCCGCTGGCGCTGCTGGACGCCCCGGCGTCGGGCCGCATGGCCATCGGCGAAACCCTGACCAACATCGCGGCTTCGCGTATTGCCAAGATCTCCGACATCAAGCTGTCTGCCAACTGGATGTCCGCTGCTGGCCACCCAGGTGAAGATGCGCGCCTGTACGACACCGTGAAAGCGGTCGGCATGGAGCTGTGCCCTGAGCTGGGCATCACCATTCCGGTGGGCAAAGACTCCATGTCCATGGCCACCCGCTGGAACGATGAAGGCGTGGACAAGAGCGTCACTTCTCCGCTGTCGCTGATCGTTACCGGCTTTGCGCCAGTCACCGACATTCGCCAGACCCTGACCCCGCAACTGCGCATGGACAAGGGCACCACCGACCTGATCCTGATCGACCTCGGTCGCGGTCAGAACCGCATGGGCGCCTCGATCCTTGCCCAGGTGCACGGCAAGCTCGGCAAGCAGGCCCCGGACGTCGACGACGCCGAAGACCTGAAAGCTTTCTTCGCCGTGATCCAGGGCCTGAACGCCGACGGCCACCTGCTGGCTTACCACGACCGTTCCGACGGTGGTTTGCTGACCAGCGCCGTGGAAATGGCCTTCGCCGGTCACTGCGGCCTGAGCCTGAACCTCGATGGCCTGGCAGAAACTTCCGCCGACATCGCAGCAATCCTGTTCAACGAAGAGCTGGGCGCCGTTATCCAGGTTCGCCAGGACGCAACGCCAGACGTACTCGCACAGTTCAGCGCCGCTGGCCTGGGCGACTGCGTGGCCGTGATTGGCCAGCCGATCAACAACGGTGAAATCAACATCGTCTTCAACGGCGAAACCGTGTTTGAAGGCCAGCGCCGCCTGCTGCAACGCCAGTGGGCCGAGACCAGCTACCAGATCCAGCGCCTGCGCGACAACGCCGACTGCGCCGAGCAGGAATTCGACGTGATCCTGGAAGAAGACAACCCGGGCCTGAGCACCAAGCTCAGCTTCGACGTCAACCAGGACATCGCCGCGCCTTACATCAAGAAAGGCATCCGCCCACAAGTGGCCGTACTGCGTGAGCAGGGCGTCAACGGCCAGGTGGAAATGGCGGCAGCGTTCGACCGTGCCGGCTTCAATGCGATCGACGTGCACATGAGCGACATCCTCGCCGGTCGCGTCGACCTCAATGAGTTCAAAGGCCTGGTTGCCTGCGGTGGTTTCTCCTACGGCGACGTACTGGGTGCCGGTGAAGGCTGGGCCAAGTCGGCCCTGTTCAACAGCCGTGCCCGTGACGCGTTCCAGGGTTTCTTCGAGCGTAACGACAGCTTCACCCTGGGTGTGTGCAACGGTTGCCAGATGATGTCCAACCTCAGCGAACTGATCCCGGGCAGCGAGTTCTGGCCGCACTTCGTGCGTAACCGTTCCGAGCAGTTCGAAGCCCGTGTTGCGATGGTCCAGGTACAGGAATCCAACTCGATCTTCCTGCAAGGCATGGCCGGTTCGCGCATGCCAATCGCCATCGCCCACGGTGAAGGCCATGCGGAATTCGCCAGCGAAGAAGCACTGCTGGAAGCCGACCTGTCCGGTACTGTGGCCCTGCGTTTTGTCGACAACCACGGCAAGGTCACCGAAGGCTACCCGGCCAACCCGAACGGCTCGCCGCGCGGGATCACCGGGCTGACCAGCCGCGACGGTCGCGTCACCATCATGATGCCGCACCCGGAGCGTGTGTTCCGCGCCGTGCAGAACTCGTGGCGCCCGGAAGAGTGGAACGAAGACGGCGCGTGGATGCGCATGTTCCGTAACGCTCGCGTCTGGGTGAACTAAGGCGGTGTACAAGCTCAGCTTCTTTGTGCCCGACAGCCACGTGGAGACGGTGAAAACCGCCGTCTTCGCAGCCGGCGGCGGGCGCATCGGCAACTACGACAGCTGCGCCTGGCAGGTACTGGGCCAGGGCCAATTCCGCGCGATGGACGGCAGCCAGCCGTTTATCGGGCAGGTGGGGCAGGTTGAAGTGGTTGAAGAATGGAAGGTTGAGTTGGTGGTGGCGGATGAGTTGATCGTGGCTGTAGTGGCTGCGTTGAAACTGAGCCATCCGTACGAGACACCGGCGTATGAGGTGTGGCAGTTGGCGGATTTTTGATTCGCTGGCTGCAAAACAAGAAACCCGCTGGGCCAGTTTGGTCAGCGGGTTTTTTGTTGCCTGTCACGGCCATTCGCGAGCAAGCCCGCTCCCACATTTGACCGCGTTGCCATGACGGGCACCGATCAAAATGTGGGAGCGGGCTTGCTCGCGAAGAGGCCCTGATGCTCAGCAAGGATTCAGGCTTTTACCCCAACCTCACGGCCACTGACCAACCGCTCCAACGCCTCACCCAACCCCGAAGCCTTGTCACCAATCAGCAAGTGCCAAACCCCACTCTCAAGCTGGCTCACACCCTGGCAACCCAGCGCCGTCAGTTGAGATTCCGACAACACCGAACCATCCCCCAACTCCACCCGCAGCCGCGTCATCGCCACCGCATCCAATTGCAAAACATTGGCCCGACCGCCCAGCGCATTCAGCCATTTCTCGGCCTCATGCACGTTCACCTGCGTGCTCTTCTCAACCGGTGCAGCAGCGACCGGAGTGACGCCAACATACGAAGGCATCGCCAACCGAATCTCATCGGCAATGCTGTCCGCCATCGGCCCGACCACCACCTGCAAACTCCCGCCATTACCCGGTCGAACCACCGCCATCGCACCCAGCGCCTTCAACTCGGCATCCACCGCCTTGTTGCGGTCCACCATGTCCAGCCGCAGACGCGTCGTGCAAGCACCCACACTCAGCAGATTCTCTGCACCACCCAGCGCCCGAATGTAAGCCCCGGCCCGTTGGTTATCGGTCATGGCCTCAGCCTGCGCGACCTGAATATCCTCGCGCCCCGGCGTCTTCAAATTGAAGCGACGAATGCAGTAGTTGAACACGCTGTAGTAGATCACCGCATACGCCAGCCCAACCGGGAATACCAACCAGCCGTTGGTGGATTTACCCCAGCCCAGCACCATGTCGATAAACCCACCGGAGAAGGTAAAGCCCAGGTGAATGTTGAGCATGTTGGTGATCGCCATCGACAACCCGGTCAGCAGCGCATGCACCAGGTACAGGAACGGCGCGAGGAACATGAAGGCGAATTCGATCGGCTCGGTGACCCCGGTCAGGAACGAGGTCAACGCCATCGACAGGAAAATCCCGCCCATGATCTTGCGCCGCTCCGGCAGTGCATTGCGGTACATCGCCAGGCACGCCGCCGGCAGGCCGAACAGCATTACCGGGAACATGCCGGTCATGAACTGCCCACCTTTCGGGTCGCCGGCAAAATAGCGAGTCAGGTCGCCGGTCACTACCGCGCCGGTCGTCGGGTCGGTGAAGGTGCCGAACACAAACCACGCCATGTTGTTGAGGATATGGTGCAAGCCGGTGACGATCAGCAGGCGGTTGAACACGCCAAACACGAACGCACCAAAACTGCCGCTTTCCATCAGCAACACGCCGAAGCTGTTGATGCCTTGCTGCACGGGTGGCCAGATCAAACCAAAGATCACCCCCAGCGCCACCGCGGAGAACCCGGTGACGATCGGCACAAACCGTCGCCCACCAAAGAATGCGAGGTACTCCGGCAGCTTGATGTCCTTGAAGCGGTTATACAGCGCACCGGCCATCAAGCCGCTGGCGATGCCCGCGAGCATGCCCATGTTGATGCTGGCGTCCATCACCTTGAGGGTGGAGACCATCACCAGGTAACCGATGGCGCCTGCCAGGCCCGCCGTGCCGTTGTTGTCGCGGGCAAAACCCACGGCAATGCCGATGGCGAAGATCAGCGCCAGGTTGGCGAAGATCGCCTGCCCGGCGTCGTGCATCACCGCGATGTTCAGCAGGTCAGTGTCGCCCAGCCGCAGCAGGAGGCCGGCGATCGGCAGAATCGCGATCGGCAGCATCAGCGCACGGCCCAGGCGTTGCAGCCCTTCGATAAAATATTGGTACACGGCGTGTCTCCCTATTCTTGTTGTTTTCAGCTCAGCGGCCAGTGGTGTTGACAGGCTTGGCGAACGGCTTTGGCGCTGCTCAGGTTAAGCAGGCTTTGGCTCAGTTGCCGGCATTGGGCTGCGTCCAGGTGACGGACACGGTCCTTGATTTCTCCGATCTGCGGCGGGCTGACGGACAGCTCGCTGATGCCCAGGCCGATCAGCACCGGCGTGGCCAGCGGGTCGGACGCCAGCGCCCCGCACACACCGACCCAGCGCCCATGCTTGGCTGCGCCGATGCACGTCTGGGCGATCAGCCGCAACAGCGCCGGGTGCATGGCATCGACCCGGGCGGCGAGGCCGGCGTGGTCGCGGTCCATGGCGAGGGTGTACTGGGACAGGTCATTGGTGCCGATGGACAGAAAGTCCGCGTGCTCGGCCAGTTGTTCGGCCATCAGCGCCGCCGCGGGTACTTCGATCATCACCCCCAGTTCCGGGCGTTGGGTCAGTTCCAACTCGGCGCACAGTTCATCGAGGCGCTGGCGAATGTGCAGCAGTTCGTCGACTTCGCTGACCATTGGCAGCAGGATGCGGCAACGTTCCAGCGGGCTGACCTGGAGAAGGGCACGCAGTTGCTGGTCCAGCAGTTCCGGGCGTACCTGGGCCATGCGAATGCCCCGCAGGCCCAGCACCGGGTTGGTCTCGAACGGCAGCGGCAGGTAGTCGAGTTGCTTGTCGCCGCCGACGTCGATGGTGCGGATGATCACGGATTTGTCGCCCATGGCATCCAGCACGGCTTGGTAGGCCTGGCGCTGCTCCTGTTCATCGGGCGCGGTGCGGCGGTCGACGAAGAGAAATTCTGTGCGCAGCAGGCCGACGCCATCGGCGCCATTCTCGAAGGCCAGTTGGGCTTCGACGCTGGAGGCGACATTCGCGGCCACTTCAATACGCACGCCATCCTGAGTGCTGGCGGTGCCTTGAGCCTGCGCGTGCTGCTGTTGGCGCCGCAGTTTCTGTGCATCGCGCAACTGGTGAACCTGGGCGTGGCGCGCATCATCCGGCGTCAGCTCCAGGCGGCCGTTGGCGGCATCCAGCACCACGCGCTGGCCTTGGGGCACATCAAGCAATTCAGTGCCCAGTGCAACCACGCACGGCAAGCCTTTACCCCGCGCCAGAATCGCCACATGAGACGTCGCGCCGCCTTCGGCCATGCAGATACCGGCGGCGTGTTGATTGCTCAGTTGCAGCAGATCCGATGGGGTCAGCTCATGGGCCGAGACGATAGCGCCGGCCGGCAAATCAAAATTCCAGGCCTCGCCCAGCAACGCCCGCAGCACGCGTTGCTGCAAGTCGCGCAGGTCGTTGGCGCGTTCGGCGAACAACGGTTTACCCAGTGCCAGCAGCACCGCGCATTGGGCCTGGATCGCATCGCGCCAGGCGTGAGTGGCGGCGCTGCCCTGTTCGATGGCGGCGGTGGCGGCCTCCAGCAACGTAGGGTCTTCCAGCAGGGCCAGGTGGGCGGCGAAGATCTCTTCTTCCTCCACATCCTTGCGCAGACGGGCCTGGTCCAGGGTGTGGCGGATTTCGCTACGCACCTGTTCCAGGGCACTGTCCAGGTGCTGCAGCTGTTCATCCGGGGCGTTGTTGCCCGGGTCCACCGGCAGCTCGATTCCGTTCAGGCGGAACAACGGGCCGCAGACCAACCCCGGCGCGGCACACACGCCTTGCAGTACTCCGGCTTCGGTATTCGCGCGGCGTGGGGCGACGGCCACTGGAGCGTGATGCGCTTCGCCAACTTCCACCGACAGCGCAGCGATCAGTGCTTGCAGCGCCGCTTCACAATCCTTGCCACGACAGGTGACCTGCACCTCGTCCTGCTCACCAATCCCCAGGCCCATCAAGCCGATCAGGCTGTCGCACGAAGCCGACTTGCCAGCGAAATGCAGCTGCGACTGGCTGCTGAATGCCTGTGCAGTCTTGCGGATCAAGGCAGCGGGGCGCGCATGCAGGCCGCCACGATGGGTGATGCGAATAGTCGCGCTGGCTTCGGTGACCGACTCATCAATCACTTTCGCTGCACCGGCCAACCGTGCAACCACATGCAGCAGCGGCTCGCCGACCTTCACTGTTTTCAAGGTGATCGGCCGTAGCTCAAACAGCTCGCTGTTGGTCAGGATGATCAAGCTGACCAGGCTTTTGCACTGCCGCGCAATCAGGTCCAGATCAAACTGCACCAGTGCCTGGCCCTTGCTGACCCGCGCACCTTGCTTGACCAGCAGCGCAAAGCCTTCGCCATTCAATTCCACCGTGTCGATGCCCACGTGCATCAGCAATTCAGCGCCGTTATCGGCGCGAATGGTCAGCGCATGCCCGGTGCGGGCGACGTGGATGATCACGCCATCACACGGCGCGTGCAGGCAATCGTTGAGCGGGTCGATGGCAATGCCGTCGCCCATGGCGCCACTGGCGAACACTTCGTCGGGAACGTCGCCCAGGGTCAGCACCGGCCCACTGAGGGGAGCGCTGAGGGTGAGGTCTTTATTATTGTGGGACATGGGCACGGTACTCATCAGGAAAACGCTGCAATCAACTCAGTGGGTGCGGGTCACTTTGCTCAAGTGACGCGGTTGGTCCGGGTCCATGCCCCGGGCCTCTGCCAAACCGGCGGCCATCACGTAGAAACTCTGGATCGCCAGGATCGGGTCCAGGGCCGGGTGTTCGGCGCGGCTCAGAGTCAGGTCGCGCTCGGCGATGTCATCGGGAGCGGCCAGCAGCACGCGGGCACCGCGCTGGCGCATATCGGCGGCCAGGCTCAGCAGGCCGGCTTGTTCGGCGCCGCGTGGGGCGAAGACCAGCAGCGGGTAGTTGTCATCGATCAGAGCCATCGGGCCATGGCGCACTTCGGCGCTGCTGAAGGCTTCGGCCTGGATCGCCGAGGTTTCCTTGAGCTTGAGCGCGGCTTCCTGGGCAATGGCAAAACCGGCGCCACGGCCGATCACCATCAGTTGCTGGCAGTCGCGCAGGGCGTCGATGGCCAGGCTCCAGTCTTGCCTGGCGGCTTCACGCAAACCTTCGGGCAGTGCCTTACAGGCTTGCAGCAACTCGTCTTCCTGATTCCAGTGGCCGATCAGCTGGGCGCTGGCGCTCAGGGTCGCGATAAAGCTTTTGGTGGCGGCGACGCTGCGTTCCGGCCCGGCGCACAGCGGCACATGGAATTCGCAGGCGGCTTCCAGTGGCGAGTCTTCGGCGTTGACCATCGAGATGCTCAAGGCGCCGCGCTTGCGCAACAGGCGCAGGCTGTTGACCAGGTCCGGGCTCTGTCCCGACTGGGAGAAACCGAACGCCACTTGCCCGCTGACCTTGAGCGGCGATTGCAGCATGGTCACCACCGACATCGGCAGCGACGCCACCGGAATCCCCAGATGTTGCATGGTCAGGTAGGCGAAGTAACTGGCGGCGTGGTCCGAGCTGCCACGGGCGATGGTCATCGCCACTTGCGGTGGCTGGCGACGCAGGCGGCCGGCGACTTCCACCAGCAGCGGGTCCAGGCGTTGCAGTTGAGCCTCGACGGCCTCACAGGAGGCCAGGGCCTCTTCAAGCATTTTTGAAGTCAATGGTTTCTCCTTCGACCATTACGTCGGTGAGGTGCAGGGAGCGGTCCAGGCGCACGCAGTCGGCAAAGCTGCCGGGTTGCAGGCGACCGCGTTCTTCGAGGCCCAGGTAGTCCGCAGGAAATTGCGACAGGCGTTGTGAGGCTTCACTGATGGGCAGGCCGATCTTCACCAGGTTGCGCAGCGCCTGGTCCATGGTCAGGGTGCTGCCGGCCAGCGTTCCATCGGCCAGGCGGACGCCGCCCAGGCACTTGGTCACGGTGTGGCTGCCCAGCTTGTATTCGCCGTCGGGCATGCCGGCGGCGGCGGTGGAATCGGTGACGCAGTACAGGCACGGGATCGAGCGCAGCGCCACGCGCATGGCACCGGGGTGCACGTGCAGCAGGTCGGGAATCAACTCGGCGTATTTGGCGTGGGCCAGGGCCGCGCCGACGATGCCGGGCTCGCGGTGATGCAGCGGGCTCATGGCGTTGTACAAGTGGGTAAAGCTGGTGGCCCCGGCGGCGAGGGCGGCGACACCTTCTTCATAGCTGCCCAGGGTGTGGCCGATCTGCATGCGCACGCCACGTTCGCTGAGGGCGCGGATCAGGCCGTCATGGCCGGCGATTTCCGGGGCAATGGTGATCACCCGGATCGGCGCCAGGCGCAGGTATTCTTCGACTTCGGCCATCAAGGCGGTGTGGGCGAAGTTCGGTTGTGCGCCGAGTTTTCCCGGATTGATGTAGGGACCTTCCAGGTGCACGCCCAGGACACGAGCGGTGCCGGTCGGGCGGCTTTCGCAATAGGTGCCGATTTCGCCGAGCACGCGGGAAATCTCATCCACCGGCGCGGTCATGGTGGTGGCCAGCAGCGAGGTGGTGCCAAACCGCACGTGGGTGCGGGTGATGGTGTGGAAGGCGTCGGTGCCTTCCATGATGTCTTTGCCGCCACCGCCGTGCACGTGCAGGTCGATAAAGCCTGGCAGCAGGTACGGCAGGTCGTTGTCAGCCGGGTTGCACGGGCTGCCTTCTACGGCAGTGACCTTGCCGTGCTGGTGCACCAGGCGGCCGCGAATCCAGCCGTGTGGCGTGAGGATATTGTCTTCGGACATGGGCAGTTCTCTAAATTCGCAGTTCAGCGGAATAGTCGTGGCGGCGCAGTTCTGCGACGAAGTCGTAGTAGTCGTTGCGGCAGTAGGTGTCGGTGATTTCAATCGGGGTGTTGTCGGCGGTGTAGCCCACCCGGGTCATCAGCAGCATGGCGGTGCCGGGGGCGATGCCCACCAGGGCTGCGAACTCGTCCGAGGCGTTGATCGCCTGGATGTGTTGCAGGGCGCGCACGATGGGCTTGCCGATGCTTTCCAGGTATTCGTACAGCGAATTGCCGATGGCCTGCGGGTGGGGGAGGACGGAGGCGGGCATGGCGGTCATTTCAATCGCCATCACCGTGTCGTCGGCCTTACGCAAACGCTTGAGCCGCGCGACTTTGTCGCTGGGTGACAGGCCCAGGCGAATCAATTCTTCATGGGTCGGCGGGGTGATGTCGCGCTCCAGCCACTGGGACGTCGGCACAAAGCCCTTGAGCCGGAGCATTTCGCTGAAGCCCGAGAGGCGCGACAGCGGTTGTTCCAGGCGTGGCGTGATGAAGGTACCGGAGCCTTGGCTGCGACGGATCAGGCCTTGTTCGAACAGCACTTCCAGCGCCTTGCGGGCGGTCACCCGGGAAATGCTCAGTTGCTCGCTGAGGGCACGTTCCGACGGCAAAGCCTGCTCGGATTTCCACTGGCCGGCATGAATCGCGGCTTCGAGGTTGCGGGCCAGTTGCAGGTACAGCGGCGTCGATTGTTTATCGTCGGGGCGCAGGGCCAGGATGGGGTTCATCGTGTCGGTTTCCGATGCGGTTATTGGAGTGTTGTCGCCCGGTAGTGATCGCAAGCTAATACCACTTAAATACCATGTCAATGCAGCGAAAACAGTGCCGGCGAGCGTTTGCGGGCGCCTTAATAGTGCGCCAGTTCAAGTGGTATTAGAGAGGTCTTTATTTCAGGCAGAAGCGCGCAGCTTGCCGAGGTGAACTGGTATTCACCGGCAGGCCACCCATGGGGCGGGAATTTTTTTTGAATTATTTTACGAGGGGCAGGAAATTACGGACGAATCTCGATCATCGTGCCGTCTTTCACCAGGTTCCAGACTTCGCGCATGTCGACATTGCGCATGCCGATGCAGCCGTCGGTCCAGTCCAGGGTGTGGAACAGCTCTTCGGGGTAGTCCTCGGCGTCGGGGGTGCCGTGGATCATGATCATGCTGCCGGGCTTGACCCCTTCGCGGCGGGCGCGCGCGGAATCGCTGATATTGGGGTAGGAGATGTGCATGGCCAGGTTGAAGCGGTCGCTGGTCTTGCGCCAGTCGATCCAGTAGAAACCTTCCGGGGTGCGGCGGTCGCCTTCCATCAGCTTGGTGCCCTTGGGGTTCTTCCCCAGGGAAATGCGGTAGGTCCTGAGGGGCTTGCCGTCATTAATCAGTTGCAACTGATGGGCAGACTTGAGCACCAGGATTTTCTCGACGGGTTTGCCCCCCAGGATCACTTGGGTGGAGGCTGGCGACAGCGTGGCAAACGACAGGCAGATCAGAGCAAGCAACCAACGCATTGAAACGGTATCCCCTGAAAAGACTACGTGCCGCCTGGATTGTTATTTGGCCAACTGGGTCAGCGGCGGCACCGATTCGCTGCGCACCGGATACGACTGTTGCCGGCGGTCAGCAAAAAAGCATTCTAAGGTACGCCCGACCGTGCGGAAAGCCAGCTCGGACCAAGGGATGTCGGCTTCATCGAATAAGCGCACTTCAAGGCTTTCGGGACCGGCGGCAAAATCCAGGTCGATCAGTTCGGCCCGGTAGAAGATGTGCACCTGGCTGATGTGCGGCACGTCGATCAGGGTGTAGATGCTCAGGTTGCGCACCCGGGCGCAGGCTTCTTCCAGGGTTTCGCGCATCGCGGCCTGCTCGACGGTCTCGCCGTTCTCCATAAAGCCGGCGGGCAAGGTCCAGAAACCCAGGCGCGGCTCGATGGCGCGCCGGCACAGCAGCACCTGGTCGCCCCACACCGGTACGGTGCCCGCGACGATATTGGGGTTCTGGTAGTGAATGGTCTGACAGTGATCGCAGACATAACGCAAGCGTGCGTCGCCTTCGGGAATGCGCTGGGTGACCGGTTTACCGCACTGGCTGCAGAAGTTCATGCTGGGGTTCCTGGAGAGTGCGCCTATCTTGGCGTGACCGGGTATGGGCTGCAAGTTGTCGTTTAGCGACATGGCCAGGGTTTTGGGGTTGGGCGTGCGCAAGGTTTGGTGCATGATGCAAGGTAGCCAACAGACCGAGATGACTCATGCTGGACGAGCTACTTCGCCGGGTAAGCAATCATACGCCCCACACGCTGGAGACCGACGGTCGTTTCCCGGAAGCGGCGGTACTGGTGCCGATCACCCGCAGTGACGAACCCGAGCTGATCCTGACCTTGCGCGCCAGCGGGTTATCCACCCATGGCGGCGAAGTGGCGTTCCCTGGCGGGCGCCGCGACCCGGAAGACCCGGACCTGATCTTTACCGCGCTGCGCGAAGCCGAAGAAGAAATCGGCCTGCCGCCGGGCCTGGTGGAAGTCATCGGCCCGTTGAGCCCGCTGATTTCCCTGCACGGTATCCGTGTCACGCCTTATGTAGGCGTTATCCCCGATTACGTCGAATACCTGGCCAATGACGCCGAGATCGCCGCTGTTTTCAGCGTGCCCCTGGAGTTTTTTCGCCAGGACCCGCGCGAACATACCCACCGTATCGATTACCAGGGCCGCAGTTGGTACGTGCCCAGTTACCGGTTTGGCGAATACAAGATCTGGGGCCTGACGGCGATCATGATCGTCGAGCTGATCAATCTGCTCTATGACGATGCCGACATCAGCCTGCATCGACCGCCGAAAAGCTTCATCAATACCTAAGAGCCAGATGGCCATCGTTCCTGCCGTGAGGATCCACCTATGAAATACCGCCTGGGCGACGCCCGAGTCGAAACCCATCCCAACAGCTGGGTGGCCCCCAATGCCACGCTGGTGGGCAAGGTCAAACTGGAGGAGGGCGCCAACGTCTGGTTCAACGCGGTGTTGCGCGGCGACAACGAACTGATCCTGATCGGCAAGAACAGCAACGTGCAGGACGGCAGCGTGATGCACACCGACATGGGTTACCCGCTGACCCTCGGCACCGGCGTGACCATCGGCCATAACGCCATGTTGCATGGCTGCACCGTCGACGATTACAGCCTGATTGGCATCAATGCGGTGATTCTTAACGGGGCGAAGATCGGCAAGCACTGCATCATCGGCGCCAATTCGCTGATCGGCGAGGGCAAGGAAATTCCCGATGGTTCGTTGGTGATGGGCTCGCCGGGCAAGGTGGTGCGGGAACTGACCGACGTGCAGAAGAAAATGCTCGAGGCCAGCGCTGCGCACTATGTGCATAACTCCCAGCGGTATGCCCGTGATCTGGTTGAGCAGGAAGAATGAACCCGGTAGAACGACCCGTCGCCTCGCCGTGCGTGAGCATTTGTGCGCTGGATGACGATGATATCTGCACGGGATGCCAGCGCACGGTGGAAGAGATTACCCGCTGGAGTCGCATGGACAATACCGAGCGCCGGGTAGTGCTGGGGTTGTGCCATGAGCGGGCGAAGGCGAGTGGGCTGGTGTGGATGATTCCGGGGAAGTCCGGCGCCTGATAAACCGCTTTCGCGAGCAAGCCCGCTCCCACATTTGATTGCGTTTATCTTGGAGGAATGCGTTCAAAATGTGGGAGCGGGCTTGCTCGCGAAAGGGCCTGCCCAGACGACATATTT
>NZ_JBSVWQ010000131.1:0-16304 GCF_054071215.1 Pseudomonas sp. SDO5522_S412
TTGAAATGCATTCCAAATGTGGGAGCGGGCTTGCTCGCGAAAGCGGTTTACCGGTTAAACCGCTCTACCAGCGAATACTGAGTATTGGCGGTATGCGTCAGCTCTTCACTCAACTGCGCCGAATTCAACGCCTGTTCCGACGTCTGGTCCGCCAGCAGCGCAATGGTGCTGATGTTACGGCTGATCTCTTCCGCCACCGAGCTCTGCTCTTCGGTCGCCGCCGCAATCTGCGCCGTCATATCAGTGATGTGCGCCACCGCCTCGCTGATCCCGATCAGCGCCTGATCCGCTTCCATCACCCGTGCCACACCTTCTTCCGCCTGGCGATGCCCGGCGTCCATGGTTTGTACGGCCGCGCTGGCGGTCTGTTGCAGCTTGGCGATCAGCGCATGAATCTGCCCGGTGGACTCGCTGGTGCGCTGGGCCAGTTGCCGCACTTCGTCGGCCACCACCGCAAAGCCGCGACCCATCTCCCCGGCACGGGCCGCTTCGATGGCCGCGTTCAGCGCCAGCAGGTTGGTCTGGTCGGCGATGCCTTTGATCACATCCACCACGCCACCGATTTCGTCACTGTCCTTGGCCAGCTGGGTCACGGTCACGCCGGTCTCGCCCACGGCCACCGACAGGCGCTGAATCGCTTCGCGGGTTTCGCCGGCGATATCACGGCCACGCCCGGTCAGGCGATTGGCTTCCTGGGTGGCATCGGCGGTGCGTTGCACATGGCTGGCGACTTCCTGAGTCGTCGCGGCCATCTGGTTGACCGCGGTGGCCACCTGTTCGGTTTCCACGCGCTGGCGTTCAAGACCGCTGGAGCTGTTATGTGCCAGGGTATTGGACTGCGCCGCCTGGGAGTTGAGGTGTTCAGCCGTGTCCTGCAAACGGGTAAGACACGTCTTCAGGCGCGCCTCCTGGCTGAGGATCGACATTTCCAGGCGCGCCTGGGCGCCGCGGCTGTCAGTGTACATCTGTGCAATCAGCGGGTCGGACGTGGTCTGCTCGGCCAGGCGCAGCAAACGCTTGAGCCCGCGCTGTTGCCAGCTCAGGCCCAACAGGCCCAGCGGCACTGACAGTGCGGCGGCCAGGGCAAAGCCCCAATGGGAGTCGAGCCACACACCAATCAGGAAGCTCAACTGGCTGACCAGGATAAACGGCAGCCAGTCCTGCAACACCGGCAGCCACTTGTCGCGGCGCGGGATGGCCGGCTTGCCCTGGTTGATGCGCTGGTAAAGCGCTTCGGCACGGCGGATCTGCTCGGTGGTGGGCTTGACCCGCACCGACTCGTAGCCGATCACCTGGTTGCCGTCGAAGACCGGTGTCACATAGGCGTTGACCCAATAGTGATCACCGCTCTTGCAGCGGTTCTTGACGATGCCCATCCATGGCAAGCCTTGTTTGAGCGTGGACCACATGTGTGCGAACACTGCCGCCGGCACATCCGGATGACGAACCAGGTTGTGCGGGGCACGCAGCAGTTCGTCATGGGAAAACCCACTGATCTCGACGAAGGCGTCGTTGCAGTAGGTGATCACGCCTTTGGCATCCGTGGTGGAGATCAACCGTTGCTGAGCGGGGAAGGTACGTTCGCGCTGGGTAACGGGTTGGTTATTACGCATGATTGTTCAATCCGCAAGGCTTTGACAGGTTGTCGACCGTCGCGGGGTTTTATTTAACTTATTTTTTGCAACAATCGGCACAGCCTCAGCCGGCCAGCATCGGATAGGTAAACAACCCGAAATGCAGCAGGTTCAGCCCGAAGTGCGTAACGATCGCCGCGCCCAACCCGCCAAAGCGATACGCCAGGCCGTAGCCCAGGCCTGCGATGGTCGCCAGCAGGGTCCACTGCCAGCCTGCGCCCAGGTGTACCAGGCCGAACAGCAGGGCGGCCAACAGCAATGCGAGGTTTTCACCATAGGGCAATTGCTTGAACCGTCGGCTCAGGCCGCCCTGGATATAACCGCGGAACAGCACTTCCTCCACCAGGGTCACCAGCAGCAGGTTATTCAACACCCACAGCCAGGCCTGCTCCGGCCACTTCGGGGCCCAACTGATGACGCCCAGCAACGCAGCGCCGCCCAGGGCGGCAATCGCCGTCAGTGTCAACGCCAGGGCGGTGGCATAGATCGACAGGCGCAGGGACCGGCGCGCAACAATCCACGGGCAGGCCAGCAGCAGCCAGAAGCCAATCAGCGGCTTGTCCTGGTTCAGGTACATCGAGAAAGGCACGGCGTCGTCCGTAAAGCGCTGCGGCGCGATCCCGCGACCGTTGTAGAACCCGGGCAGCCAATGCATCGCCAGCCCCAGCGCCAGCACGATAAACAGCCCGTGGCCCAGATAGCGTACCCACGGGTTTCGCTGTTGCCGCACGGCAAACCCTGCCAACAGCAGCATGGCGACGGAAAGCGCTGCCATTAACCCCAATTGCCCGTAGCTCAAGGCAAGTACATAGCCGATGGAAAGAAGCGCCAGGTACAGCCATGGCAATGCAAGCATGGGGAATCCTTGTGACAGTCAAAATCTGAGGGAGGCAGTATACCGAGCGTCACCGACGGTAAAAATGAAAACACCGCCAGGGAAGGCGGTGTTTTGGGTAGCGCGTGTCAGTTACGAGGCAATCAACTGCCGCAACACGTAGTGCAGGATCCCGCCGGCCTTGAAGTACTCGACCTCATTGAGGGTGTCGATGCGGCACAGCACTTCGACCTTCTCGCTGCTGCCATCCTCACGGGTGATCACCAGCGTCAGGTTCATGCGTGGCTCGATCTCGGCGTTGGTCAGCCCGAGGATGTCGATCTTCTCCTTGCCGGTCAGCTTGAGTGCCTTGCGGTTCTGGTCCAGCTTGAACTGCAGGGGCAGCACGCCCATGCCCACCAGGTTGGAACGGTGAATCCGCTCGAAACTCTCGGCGATCACCGCCTTGACCCCCAGCAGGTTGGTGCCCTTGGCCGCCCAGTCACGGCTTGAGCCGGTGCCGTATTCCTGGCCGGCGATCACCACCAGCGGGGTGCCCGAGGCCTGGTATTTCATGGCGGCGTCATAGATCGGCATTTTCTCGCCGGTAGGGATGTAGATCGTGTTGCCGCCTTCCTCGCCGCCGAGCATTTCGTTGCGGATGCGGATGTTGGCGAAGGTGCCGCGCATCATCACTTCATGGTTGCCGCGGCGCGAGCCGTAGGAGTTGAAGTCCCGCGGTTCGACGCCTTGCTCGCGCAGGTATTTGCCGGCCGGGCTGTCGGTCTTGATGTTGCCGGCAGGGGAGATGTGGTCGGTGGTCACCGAGTCCCCCAGCAATGCCAGCACGTTGGCGCCCTTGACGTCTTCGATCACCGGCAGCGGGCCGCCGATGTCGTCAAAGAACGGTGGGTGCTGGATGTAGGTGGAGTCCTTCTGCCACACGTAGGTCGCAGCCTGCGGCACTTCAATGGCCTGCCACTGTTCATCACCGGCAAACACCTCGGCGTATTCCTTGTGGAACATCCCGGTGCTGACTTGTGCAACGGCGTCGGCGATTTCCTTGCTGCTGGGCCAGATGTCCCGCAGGTACACCGGTTTTCCGTCAGAGCCGGTGCCCAGTGGTTCGCTGCTGATGTCCATGCGCACGGTGCCGGCCAGGGCATAGGCCACCACGAGGGGCGGGGAGGCCAGCCAGTTGGTTTTCACCAGGGGATGCACCCGGCCTTCGAAGTTACGGTTGCCCGAGAGCACCGAGGCCACGGCCAGGTCGGCTTTCTGGATAGCTTTTTCGATCGGCTCGGGCAGCGGCCCGGAGTTGCCGATACAGGTGGTGCAGCCATAACCCACCAGGTCGAACCCCAGCTTGTCGAGGTATTGGGTCAGCCCCGCCGCTTTGTAGTAGTCGGTGACCACCTTGGAGCCGGGTGCCAGGGACGTTTTCACCCATGGCTTGCTCTTCAATCCTTTCTCTACCGCCTTTTTCGCCACCAGGCCCGCCGCCATCATCACGCTGGGGTTGGAGGTGTTGGTGCAGGAGGTAATCGCCGCGATCACCACCGCGCCGTTTTTCAGGCGATAGGTCTGGCCTTCGAAGTCGTAGTCGGCTTCACCGATCAGGTCGGCGTTGCCCACCGCAACACCGCCGCCGCCTTCGCTTTCCAGGCGGCCTTCTTCCTTGTTGGTGGGCTTGAATTGCAGGTCGAGGAAATCGCTGAAGGCCTGGCCGACGTTAGGCAGCGAGACACGGTCCTGCGGACGTTTCGGCCCGGCCAGGCTGGCTTCGACGCTGGCCATGTCCAGCGCCAGGCTGTCGGTAAAGATCGGCTCCTGACCTGCATTGCGCCACAGGCCCTGAGCCTTGGTGTAGGCCTCCACCAGTTTGACGGTTTCTGCAGGACGGCCCGACAGGCGCAGGTAGTCCAGGGTTACTTCATCCACCGGGAAGAAGCCACAGGTGGCGCCGTACTCCGGGGCCATGTTGGCGATGGTCGCGCGGTCGGCCAAAGGCAGGTCGGCCAGGCCGTCGCCATAGAACTCGACGAATTTGCCGACCACGCCCTTTTTACGCAGCATCTGGGTGACGGTCAGCACCAGGTCGGTGGCGGTGATGCCTTCTTTCAGCTTGCCGGTGAGCTTGAAGCCGATCACTTCCGGGATCAGCATCGACACCGGCTGCCCGAGCATCGCGGCTTCTGCTTCGATCCCGCCCACGCCCCAGCCCAGTACGCCAAGGCCGTTGATCATGGTGGTGTGGGAGTCGGTGCCGACCAGGGTGTCGGGGAAGGCATAGGTGCGGCCTTCTTCATCCTTGGTCCACACGGTGCGGCCGAGGTATTCCAGGTTGACCTGGTGACAGATGCCGGTGCCCGGTGGCACTACGCTGAAGTTGTCGAAGGCGCTCTGGCCCCAGCGCAGGAAGGCGTAGCGTTCGCCGTTGCGCTGCATTTCGATGTCGACGTTTTCCTGGAAGGCGCCGGTGGTGGCGAACTTGTCGACCATCACCGAGTGGTCGATCACCAGGTCCACCGGTGACAGCGGGTTGATGCGTTGCGGGTCACCGCCGGCCTTGGCCACGGCGGCGCGCATGGCGGCCAGGTCGACCACGGCGGGCACGCCGGTAAAGTCTTGCATCAGCACACGGGCGGGGCGGTATTGGATCTCGCGGTCGGAGCGGCGCTCCTTGAGCCAGGCGGCAATGGCCTTGAGGTCGGCGCCGGTGACGGTCTTTTCGTCTTCCCAGCGCAGCAGGTTTTCCAGCAGCACCTTGAGGGACATCGGCAGCTTGTCCAGATCACCCAGGCTCTTGGCGGCTTCGGGCAGGCTGAAGTAGTGATAGGTCTTGTCGTCGATCTGTAAGGTTTTAAGGGTTCTCAGACTATCAAGGGATGACATTACATGACTCCTTATGGTCCGCACGGCTACGGACCTGACGGGACGAACAGAGCTTACAAATTAGCCCTGTTTTAAGTAGCTGGCTAATTACTGGACTCTATCAATAAGTCCAAGGTTCCGAACTCGGCTATCATGCGCGCGTTTTCATGACAGGCATTGCGCTATAGCAAGCCCGTGATCCAGGAGAGTTGATGAACACCCTTTTTATGCACTGCCGCCCGGGTTTTGAAGGCGAAGTCTGTTCCGAGATCGCGGAACACGCCGCACGCCTGAACGTTTCGGGCTATGCCAAGGCCAAGACCGGCAGCGCCTGCGCCGAATTTGTCTGCACCGAAGAAGACGGCGCCCAGCGCCTGATGCGCGGCCAACGCTTTGCCGAGCTGATCTTCCCGCGGCAGTGGGCGCGCGGGGTGTTCATCGACTTGCCGGAAACCGACCGTATCAGCGTGATCCTCGCGCACCTGCGGGATTTCCCGGCGTGTGGCAGCCTGTGGCTGGAAATGGTCGACACCAACGACGGCAAGGAGCTGTCGAACTTCTGCAAGAAATTCGAAGTTCACTTGCGCAAGGCGCTGATGGCCGCCGGCAAACTGGTGGAAGACGCCAGCAAGCCGCGCCTGCTGTTGACCTTCAAGAGCGGCCGCGAAGTGTTCATGGGCCTGGCCGAGTCAAACAACTCGGCCATGTGGCCGATGGGCATCCCGCGCCTCAAATTCCCGCGGGACGCGCCAAGCCGCTCGACCTTGAAGCTGGAAGAGGCCTGGCACCACTTTATCCCCCGAGACCAGTGGGACGAGCGCCTGCACAGCGACATGACCGGCGTCGACCTCGGCGCAGCGCCTGGCGGCTGGACCTGGCAACTGGTCAACCGCGGCATGCTGGTGACCGCCATCGACAACGGCCCGATGGCCGAAAGCCTGATGGACACCGGGCTGGTGCAGCACTTGATGGCCGACGGCTTCATCTACACCCCCAAGCAGCCGGTGGACTGGATGGTCTGCGACATCGTCGAAAAACCGGCGCGCAATGCGGCCCTGCTGGAAACCTGGATCGGCGAGGGACATTGCCGCGAAGCGGTGGTCAACCTGAAGTTGCCGATGAAGCAGCGTTATGCCGAAGTGAAGCGCCTGCTTGAACGCATCGCGGAAGGCTTCAAGGAACGTGGCATCCGGGTGGAGATCGGCTGCAAGCAGCTGTACCACGACCGTGAAGAAGTGACCTGCCATTTGCGCCGGTTGGATGTGAAGAAGCCAAAGGCCCGGTAAACGCTGCTCAATGTAGGAGCGAGCTTGCTCGCGAAAAAACCGAGGGCGCCGCTGGCTACCTGGCGCCCCGCGTTACCGTTAAAATGCCGGCCTGTTTAGGAGTAAACCATGAGCCTGACCCCTGATTTACCCGTCGATGCCGTCCTCGACGCCACCGGCCTCAACTGCCCGGAGCCAGTGATGATGCTGCACCAGCACATCCGCGACCTGGCGCCCGGTGGCTTGCTCAAGGTGATCGCGACCGATCCGTCGACCCGTCGCGACATCCCCAAGTTCTGCGTGTTTCTCGACCATGAACTGGTGGACCAGCAGGAGCAGGCCGGTACCTACCTATACTGGATCCGCAAGAAATCGGCTTAAGCCCGGCGAATCCGCTTGCGTGCACTGCGCACCAGGCGGATCACCAACATCGCCGCGGCACAGCTCAGGCCCACGATCAGCCCCTGCCACAAGCCGCTCGGGCCTCGGGCCTGGCCCAGCCACTCGGTCAGCCCCAGCGCGTAGCCCACCGGCAAGCCCACGCCCCAATACGCAAACAACGTCAGCACCATGGTCACCCGAGTATCCTGGTAACCACGTAGTGCGCCGGCGGCCGTGACCTGGATCGCGTCCGAGAACTGAAACAGCGCCGCAAACACAATCAGCATCGCCGCCACCTGGATCACCAGCGGATCCTGGGTGTAGATGGTGGCGATCTGTTCGCGAAACAGCAGCATCAGGCTGCAAGACAGGCAGGCATACACCAGCGCGGTGCCCATTCCGACACCTGCGGCAAAGCGCGCCTCACGGGGTTCTCCTCGGCCCAGGGCCTGGCCCACGCGCACGGTGACCGCCATGCTCAGGGAATAGGGGATCATGAACACCAGCGAACTGAAGTTCAGCGCGATCTGGTGCCCGGCCACCACCGTGGCGCCGAGGCTGCCGATCAGCAGCGCGATCACCGCAAAAATGCTCGACTCGGCGAACACCGCGATCCCGATGGGCAAGCCAATGCTCAACACACGCTTGATCACCGACCATTGCGGCCAGTCAAAGCGCTTGAACAGCTCGCTGCTCTGATACACCGGCGCCCAGCGGGTCCAGGCGGCCAGGCCGAGCATCATCACCCACATCACGATCGCCGTGGCCCAGCCGCAACCGATGCCGCCCATGGCCGGCACGCCGAAGTGGCCGTAGATGAACACATAGTTCAACGGAATATTCAGCGCCAGCCCGCACAGGCCCATGACCATGCTCGGCCGCGTTCGCCCCAGCCCGTCGCTGAAGCAGCGCAGCACGTAATACAACGCAATGGCCGGCATGCCCGAAGCGATGCCGTGCAGGTAGCCCATGCAGGGCTTGATCAACTCGGGATCGACCTTCATCAGGTGCAGGATTGGTTCGGCGCTGATCAGCAATAGCTGCGCGGTAATTCCCACCACCAGTGCCAGCCACATCGACTGGCGCACCAGCGGGCCGATTTCACCGTGGGTGCCGGCACCAAAGCGCTGGGCGACTTTCGGCGTGGTGGCCAACAGGGTGCCGGTCATCAGCAGGTACACCGGGATCCAGATGGAGTTGCCCAGGGCGACCGCCGCCAGGTCTCGGGAGCTGACACGCCCGGCCATCACGGCATCGACGAACCCCATGGCGGTGGTCGCCAGTTGCCCGATCATGATCGGCAGCGCCAGGGCCAGCAGGTTGCGCACTTCAAGGCTGACGCGGGCGGGGCGAGAAAGGGCGGTGGTGGTTGTGGCAGTGTTCACGTACAGATGTCCGATAGGGGGAGCGCAGGACGGCGCATTCTACGCCTTGACGTGTTGGTCAGGAAAAAACCTGTGTTGTGGATTTGTAAACACATCCCCGCGCAAATGCAGCGTTTTGTGGCGAGGGCGCTTGCTGTGGTGAGGGAGCTTGCTCCCGCTGGGCTGCGCAGCAGCCCCAGAACGGGCAACCGATGCGTACCTGAAAAAACACGGTGCTGCATTTGGGAGCGCTGCGCACTCCAGCGGGAGCAAGCTCCCTCGCCACAAGGAAAACCGCTGTACACTGCTGATCCGCGAAAGGAGCCTGCCATGCTGATTGTTGCCGACGAAAATATCCCGCTGCTCGATGCATTCTTCGAAGGATTTGGCGAGATTCGCCGGGTTCCGGGCCGGTCCATTGACCGCGCGACTATCGAGCAGGCCGATGTGCTGCTGGTGCGTTCAGTGACCAACGTCAACCGGGCCTTGCTCGAAGGCACGCCGGTGCGGTTTGTCGGCACCTGCACCATCGGCACTGATCACCTCGACCTCGATTACTTCCAGCGCGCCGGCATCCAATGGTCCAGCGCCCCCGGCTGCAATGCCCGTGGCGTGGTCGACTATGTACTGGGCAGCCTGCTGACCCTGGCCGAGATCGAAGGCGCCGACCTGGCCCAGCGCACCTACGGTGTGGTGGGTGCCGGTGAAGTCGGCGGGCGTCTGGTCAAGGTGCTCAAGGCGTTGGGCTGGAACGTGCTGGTGTGCGACCCGCCCCGGCAGATCGCCGAGGACGGTGATTACGTCAGCCTGGAGCAGATCGTCGAGCAGTGCGATGTGATCAGTCTGCACACGCCGCTGAACAAATCCGGCAACGGCTCCACCTGGCACTTGTTCGACCGCGAGCGCCTCAACCAGCTCAAGCCCGGTGCCTGGCTGATCAACGCCAGCCGCGGCCCGGTGGTGGACAACGCCGCCCTCAAGGAGGTGCTGCTGGAGCGCGAAGACCTGCAGGCCGTGCTGGATGTGTGGGAAGGCGAGCCGCAGGTGGACGTCGACCTGGCCGACCTGTGTGTGCTGGCCACCCCGCATATCGCCGGCTACAGCCTGGACGGCAAGCAGCGCGGCACGGCGCAGATCTATCAGGCGTTTTGCCGGCATCTTGGTCAGGACCCGACGATTCAATTGAGCGACTTGCTGCCGGAGCCGTGGCTGGCCGAAGTCAGCCTCAATGCCAATACCGATCCGGCCTGGGCCCTGGCGACCCTGTGCCGCAGCGTGTACGACCCGCGCCGTGATGACGCGGATTTCCGCCGCAGCCTGGTAGGCACAGTGGATGAGCAGCGCAAGGCCTTCGACCTATTGCGCAAGCACTACCCCGAGCGGCGTGAGATTGACGGCTTGAAAGTGCGGATCAACGGCGAGTCTGCCGCCTTGTCGAGCATCGTGGCAGCATTGGGCGCACAGGCAATCTGAAGGCATAAAAAACCCGGCCATCAAGGCCGGGTTTAAGTGAGCGTGGGCGAATCAGCCTCGCTTGGCAGGCTTGACCAATTTCTGTTCCAGTTCGGCGCACGCGCTCTGGATCATTTCTTCGGTGATTTGCACTTCGCGGCCCTGAGCGTCGATATACGAGCAAGGCAATTGCTGCGGTTGGCGGATCACTTGAATTTTGGCGTTGCTGCTGTTTTGCAAGGACATGGCCCGTCTCCTCATCAGGTTGTGTACCTACTTTAAAACCCCCGCGTGACCGCGTTGTTACAACTCCTTGCGCGGCCCGCAGATCGAATGCCCAGTCCAGCAGAAACCGATACAAATTTCCAGCCGGTCCTTAGACCGATAGCCTCTAGGGCCTAGGTTCGGTGAGCATAATTAACCTGACTCATTGTGATTCGCTCAAGTTCCCCCCATGTAGCTATGCAGGTTCCCGTCTCCAACCTTCAGGTGAAACCCTCCATGCTCTCAGCCCGTCAACGCCGCGCGATTCGCCTGGCCAGTCGCTTCGTCGCTCCCTACCGCTGGCAGGCCCTGGGCGCCTTGTTGGCGCTGATCGTCACCGCCGGCATTACCTTGTCCATGGGCCAGGGTATTCGCCTGCTGGTGGACCAGGGGTTCATGACCCAGTCGCCGCACCTGCTCAACCAATCCATCGGTCTGTTCATGATCCTGGTGCTGGGCCTGGCGGTGGGCACCTTTGCGCGGTTTTACCTGGTGTCGTGGATCGGCGAGCGGGTGGTGGCGGACATCCGGCGGCAGGTGTTCAACCACTTGATCTACCTGCATCCGGGCTTCTACGAAAACAACCGCAGCTCGGAAATCCAGTCCCGGCTGACCACCGACACCACCTTGCTGCAATCGGTGATCGGCTCCTCGCTGTCGCTGTTCCTGCGCAACGCCTTGATGGTGATCGGCGGGATCGTGCTGCTGTTTGTCACCAACCCCAAGCTCACCAGCATCGTCGTGATAGCGCTGCCACTGGTGCTGGCGCCGATCCTGATCTTCGGCCGCCGGGTGCGCAGCCTGTCGCGCCAGAGCCAGGATCGCATCGCCGATGTCGGCAGCTATGTGTCCGAAACCCTCGGCCAGATCAAGACCGTGCAGGCCTACAACCACCAGGTCCAGGACGAACAGCGCTTCGCGCTGACGGTGGAAGAGGCGTTCACCACCGCCCGCAAACGCATCGTGCAGCGCGCCTGGCTGATTACCCTGGTGATCATGCTGGTGCTGGGCGCCGTGGGCGTGATGCTCTGGGTCGGCGGCATGGACGTGATCGGCGGGCGCATTTCCGGTGGTGAGCTGGCGGCGTTCGTGTTCTACAGCCTGATCGTCGGCAGTGCCGTCGGTACCTTGAGTGAAGTCTTGGGCGAGTTGCAGCGCGCCGCCGGTGCGGCAGAGCGGATTGGCGAATTGCTGCAATCGAGCAATGAGATCAAGGCGCCCGAAGCCAACGTGATCAAGTTGCCGGAGCGGGTCAGCGGCCGCCTGGAAATCCAGGATTTGCGTTTCTCCTATCCGTCGCGCCCGGATCGTTTTGCCATCGACGGCTTGAGCCTGAGCATCAATGCAGGCGAAACCCTGGCCCTGGTCGGTCCGTCCGGTGCGGGTAAATCGACGATGTTCGATCTGTTGCTGCGTTTCTACGATCCCCAGCAAGGCCGCATCCTGCTTGAAGGCCACCCGCTGACCGAGCTGGATCCGCTGGACCTGCGCCGCTGTTTCGCCCTGGTGTCCCAGAGCCCGGCGCTGTTCTTTGGCACTGTCGAAGAGAACATCCGCTACGGCAATCCGACGGCCACCTTTGCCCAGGTCGAGGAGGCGGCGCGCATCGCCCACGCCCACGACTTCATTTTGCAAATGCCCGACGGCTACCAGACCCACCTGGGCGACGGCGGCATGGGCCTCTCCGGCGGCCAGCGCCAACGCCTGGCCATCGCCCGGGCCTTGTTGGTGGATGCACCGATCCTGCTGCTGGACGAAGCTACCAGCGCGCTGGACGCCCAGAGCGAACACCTGATCCAGCAGGCGCTGCCGCAGTTGATGGAAGGGCGCACCACCCTGGTCATTGCCCACCGGCTGGCCACGGTGAAGAATGCCGACCGGATTGCCGTGATGGACCAGGGCAAGCTGGTGGCGGTGGGGACGCATCAGCAGCTGATCGCCGGCAATCCGCTGTATGCACGGCTGGCGGCGTTGCAGTTCAGTGATGGTGAGTCGACCACCCACTGATTCACCGCCCACAAAAAATGCCCGCATCTCTCAATGCGGGCATTTTTTATGGGACAGCGTTACTTACTGATCATCAAAATACCGCTCATGCCAATCCACCAGCGGCTGCGGTGCATTGAGCTTCTGCCCGTAGATCACCGAATAGGACAGCACGTTCTGCACATACTGGCGGGTTTCGTCGAACGGGATGCTTTCCACCCACACATCGAAACTCAGGTGATCGGCGCCGCGCAGCCATTGGCGTACACGGCCCGGGCCGGCGTTGTAGGCAGCGGTGGCGAGCACGCGGTTGCCGTTGAACTGGGCGTGGACCTGGCTCAGGTAGGCGGCGCCGAGCTGGATGTTCTTGTCCGGGTCGAGCACCTGCTGTTGCGAAGCCAGCGGGATGCTGAACTTGCGCGCAGTCTCCTTGGCGGTGCCGGGCATCAGTTGCATCAGGCCGGTGGCGCCGACGCCGGAGCGCGCGTCGTCCATGAAGGCGCTTTCCTGGCGGGTGATCGCAAATACCCAGCTGGAATGCACGCCGCGGACCTTGGCTTCTCGCACGAGGGTGTCGCGGTGGGCCATCGGGAAGCGGATGTCCAGGTCGTCCCAGTACTGCGCCTGGCTGATGGTGCGGATCGCCGGGAAGTACCACTTCATGTCGTAGGCCAACTTGGCCTGGGCGACCATTTCGTCGCGGTTGAAATGCCGGCTGACGTGGTACCACTCGCGGCGGCCATCAACGATCTGGCCACGGGCGTAGAACTCCAGGGCGCGGCGCACGCCCGGTGTGTTGCGTACCTTGTTCATCAGCGCCTGGCTCATCACCAGTGGCTTGTTGTTCAGTTGGTACGGGGACTGGGAGCGATCCGCCGCCAGGAAACCGTAAAAGTCTCGTTCCTTGGCCAGGCCCTTGTACATCACCAGGGCTTGCGGGTTCTTCGGCTCTGCCAGTTCCAGGCTGCGGGCCTGCCAGTAGCGCCAGCGGTTGGTGGTGGCCAAATCCTGGGGCAGCTTGCGGGTCAACTGGTAGGCGTCTTCCCAGCGGGCCAGGCGCAACAGCAGGCGCAGGCGCCATTCGGAAACGGTGTTGTCCCGCAGTTCCGGATCGTATTTGGTCATCACGTCAAGGGCGCGCGGGTCGTAGCGACGCGCCAGGGTCAGGCCGATTTCCCGGGCGATCGACACTTTTTCGTCACGAGAGAAGTGCATGCTGCTGGCATAACCGTCGAGCAGGGCCATGGCCTTGTCCGGGTCCTGGCGTGCCAGGCGGCGCAGGCCCAGGCCTACGGCGTCGGACATGGCCTCGTTGGCCGGCAGGAAGCGCGATGGGTCGCCGAGCATGTCGGGCTTCTGCGCCACGTCCACCATCAGGCGGCCCTGGGCGCCGAGGGTCGGCAGGGTCTTCACCAGGCTGTTGGCCAGCGGATAGTTGCGGGCTTCGGCGGCCAGCTTGGCGCGGTCCCATATCTTCTGTTCGGTCAGTTGGCCGTCGGCGGCCCACTGGCCAAAGGTGGCATCACAGGCCGCAGGCTGGGATTTACCGGTCAGCCACAGCTTCTCGGTGGTTTTATAACCTTCGGCTTTTTGGTTGTGGGTCAGCTGGAATTGGCCATGGAGGCAGTCCAGTTCGACGAAATTGAGTTTGGCGTCGTAGTACTTTTCAAAGGTTTGCCAGTCGCCACGGTCGGCCAGCCAGCGCAACCAGCGCAGTTTCATCCAGTTGGCCTGGGGCAGGTCGCCGTTCTTGGCGAGGAATTGTTCGATCTCCTCGTTGCTGGCGGTTTTCAGTCGCGCCGTGAGCTCGTCGTAGGCGAGGTACGGCGTCAACGGGTAGTCGGCCAGGGCCTGGCTGTATTGGAAATACGGGCCGCTGTCGCCTTTGGCGAGGGCTCGTTTGGCTTCATCGTAATATTGACGTTGGGTGGTGAGGTCCACGGCCTGGGCGGATTGAGCGGCGGTGGCAGAAAGAAGCAGACAAGATAAAAAGCTGAAAAGGCGACTGCGCATGAGACGTCCGTGCAGAGGAATCTGGACTAGTGCCGACGTCGCCGACACTGATTGCCCCTAGCTTAGCCTTTTGCCCGCAACCGGTGAAAGCTTTGCCGGTCGCTTCGTTCAAGTTCATCTGAAATGTCCAACAGAACGTGTCAGCGGCGAAAATGCCGGCCGCCTCGAGCCCTAAGTCAGGTAGAATGCGCGCCCAGTTTTTGGAGAAGCGTATGACCCTGCTCAAATTCAGCGATGTGTCCCTTGCTTTCGGCGCTATGCCGTTGTTGGACAAGGTGTCCTGGCAGATCGCCCGTGGTGAGCGGGTGTGCATCATCGGCCGCAACGGCACCGGCAAGTCCAGCATGATGAAGCTGGTAAAAGGCGACCAGAAGCCCGATGACGGCTCTGTCTGGCGCGCCCCGGGCCTCAAGATTGGCGAATTGCCGCAAGAATTGCCGGTGGCCGACGGACGGACAGTGTTCGACGTGGTTGCCGAAGGCCTCGACGGCGTGGGCGCACTGCTCGCCGAATACCATCACCTGGCGCAGAACTGCGTCACCGAAGCCGACCTGGACAAGCTGATGCACGTCCAGCAAGACCTCGAAGCCCGCGACGGCTGGCGCTTGCAGCAATTGGTCGACAGCACCCTGAGCCGCCTGCAACTGCCCGCCGACAAGACCCTCGCCGAATTGTCCGGCGGCTGGCGTCGCCGCGTCCTGCTGGCCCAGGCCCTGGTTTCCGAACCGGATCTGTTGCTGCTCGACGAACCGACCAACCACCTGGACATCGGCGCAATCGCCTGGCTTGAAGAAGCCCTCAAGGATTTCCAGGGCGCCGTGCTGTTCATCACGCACGACCGTTCCTTCCTGCAGAACCTGGCAACCCGCATCCTCGAACTGGACCGTGGCGGCCTGATCGACTGGAACGGCGACTACGCCAGTTTCCTGGTGCACAAGGAAGCCGCGCTGTCTGCGGAAGAAACCGCCAATGCCCTGTTCGATAAGAAGCTGGCCCAGGAAGAAGTCTGGATCCGCCAGGGCATCAAGGCCCGCCGCACCCGTAACGAAGGCCGCGTACGCGCCCTGAAAGCCTTGCGCGTTGAGCGCAGCGAGCGTCGCGAGCGCACCGGCAAGGCCAATATCCAGCTGGATACCGCCGACAAGTCCGGCAAGCAAGTGATGGTCCTGGAAAACGTCAGCTTCCATCACCCGGACGGCCCGTTCCTGATCAAGGACTTCTCCATGGTCCTGCAGCGCGGCGACCGTATCGGCCTGCTCGGCGCCAACGGTACCGGCAAGACCACCTTGCTCAAGCTGATGCTCAACGGCCTGCAACCCACCAGCGGTACCGTGGAAGAGGGCACGCGCATCGACGTGGCCTACTTCGACCAGTTGCGCCACCAGTTGGACCTGGAAAAAACCGTGATCGACAACGTCGCCGAAGGTCGCGACTTTATCGACATCGACGGCCAGAGCCGCCACGTGCTGAGCTACCTGGGCGACTTCCTGTTCAGCCCGCAGCGTGCACGTACGCCGGTCAAGGCCTTGTCCGGTGGTGAGCGTGCGCGCCTGCTGCTGGCCAAGTTGTTCAGCAAGCCAGCCAACCTGCTGGTACTCGACGAACCGACCAACGACCTCGACGTGGAAACCCTGGAACTGCTGGAAGAGGTCCTGCTGACCTTCAACGGCACCGTGCTGATGGTCAGTCACGACCGGGCATTCCTCGATAACGTGGTCACCAGCACCCTGGTCTTCGAAGGCGAAGGCAAGGTGCGTGAATACGTCGGTGGTTATCAGGACTGGCTGCGCCAGGGCGGCTCGCCGCGCCTGCTGGGCGTGACCGAGAGCAAGTCCGGCAAGGCTGACTTGACCTCGGCCGTGGTTGCTCCAGTGGCTGCTGCTCCGGCACCAGCCCAGGAAGCACCTGCTGCGAAGAAGAAGCTCAGCTACAAGCTGCAACGTGAGCTGGAAGCACTGCCGGGTGATATCGACGCCAAGGAACAGCAGATTGCTGCCGTTGAAGCTGAAATGGCTGACGCGGGTTTCTACCTGCGTCCGGCTGCAGAAACCGCCAAGGTGATTGCATCCCTCGAGCAGCTTAACAGCGAGCTTGAAGCCCTGGTTGAACGCTGGGCCGAGCTGGATGCCTGAGTGATTCAAGCGCAATAAAAAACCCGGCGCTCATTTGTATGAGCGCCGGGTTTTTTGTATGAAACGCGGTTCAGATGTGGGAGCGGGCTTGCTCGCGAATGCGGTGTGTCAGTCCATATATTTGT
>NZ_JBSVWQ010000132.1:0-16238 GCF_054071215.1 Pseudomonas sp. SDO5522_S412
CATCTGTTGAATGATCCACCGCTTTCGCGAGCAAGCCCGCTCCCACACTTGACCGGGTTTCAAGTCAAAACTTACTTCGTACCGCTCACCTGCTGGTACAGCGCATCCGCATTCGCATTGGTCACCGGCACCCACGGCAGGATGTAGTTCCTGGCGGTGCCGTCACCCCATTTCACGTCCTTGCCATAACGTTCCCAGATCACCGACTGCGGCTTGTAATCCTTGCCGGCCAGCGCCCGCAGCGCCACATCCAGCGCGCCTTGAGACTGGGCCTGGGCGTCCTGGAGGAAGGTGGTCACTTCATCTTTCTTCGCTGCCTGGATCGCATCCGGCATGCCGTCGATGGACGTCACCGGCACATCCTTGGACGTCAGCCCATGGGACTTCAACGCCTGCACCGCACCGAGGGCCATGTCATCGTTTTGCGCGATCACCCCGTTGATGCCCTTGGGGTGTGCGTTCAGCCAGTCTTCGGTCAGGGCCAGGGCCTGGGCGCGGTCCCAGTTGGCGGTTTTCTTCTCGATGATCTTGATGTCCGGGTGCTTGCCCAGTACTTCCATCTCGCCCTTTTCGCGGTCGATCTGCGCCGACTGGCCAATCGGGCCCTGGATGATCACCACGTTGCCGCGGCCCTTGAGTTTGTCGACCATGGCCTGGGCCTGCAGGCGACCGCCTTCCACGTCATCGTTGCCAACATAAGGCACGTTGGCGTCCGCCACCTTGGTGTTGGAGGCGATCACCACCACGTCATTGCTCATGGCGGCCTTCACGGTGCCGACGCCGGCCTTGGTGTCGATCGGCACAAACAGGATCGCGTCGTAGTGCTGGGTCACCATGTTTTCAATCTGGTTGTTCTGGGTCAGTGCGTCATAGTTGCCGTCGAACACGGTCAACTGCACGGTGCCGTCCTTGACTGCGGGGTGTTCCTTCAGCTCGCGCACCCAGTTCTGCATGAACTGGCCCTTGAGCCCGTACACGGCGGCGCCGATCTTGTAGGTCTTGCCATCGGCGGCCAGGGTGACACTGCTGGCGAGCAGGGAGAGTGCCGCGACGGCGGCCAAAGTCGTACCAGGTTTCATGAGAGAACTCCGTTATTGTTGTAGTGGTAGTTTTCAGAACTAGCGTTTCTTCTTGCGCCACACGTCAATCAGCACTGCGAACACGATGATCAGGCCCTTGGCGACCTGCTGGTAATAGGAGGACACGCCGAGCAGGTTCAGGCCGTTGTTGATCACGCCGATCAGCAATGCGCCAAACAGCGTGCCGACAATCGTGCCGGTACCGCCCGACAGGCTGGTGCCGCCGATTACCACGGCGGCAATCGCATCCAGCTCATACGAGGTGCCGGCCTGGGGCAGGGCAGAGGTGGTGCGCGCCGACAGCACCACACCGGCCAGCCCGGCGAGCAGGCCCGAGACCACGTACACCGAAAACATCACCTTGCGCACGCCGATCCCGGAGGTGCGCGCGCTCTTCTCGTTGCCACCCACCGCGTACACATAGCGGCCGTAGGTGGTGTAGCGCAGCACCATCCAGAAGATCAGCGCGACCACGGCGAAGATCACGATCGGCACACCGATCGGGCCGATCTTGCCAATACCCAGCGCCAGGTAGGCGTCGGGCAGGTCAGTAATCGGGCTGCCGTCGTTCAAGATGAAGGTCATGCCCCGGGCAATGCTCAACATGCCCAAGGTCGCGACAAAGGGCGGGATCGACAGGTTGGCCACCATAAAGCCGTTCACCACTCCGAGCATCGCCCCGGCGAACATCCCGGCGCTGACCGCCGCCAGCACGCCATACCCCTGGGTCGCGACCATGGCGCTGCACAGCCCGGCAAACGCCAGGATCGAGCCCACCGACAGGTCGATGCCCTTGGTCAGGATCACGTAGGTCATGCCCACGGCGAGGATCCCGTTGATCGAGGTCTGGCGCAGGATGTCCATCCAGTTGCGCCAGGTCATGAAGTATTCGCTGGCGAAGGCCATCACCAGGCACAGGAGGATGAACACCAGCGGCAGGCCGAAGCGGTCGAGGGACAGGCGCAGGCGGCTGCGGGGTGCGGTCGTGACGGGGGCGGCTGCAGGTGTAGAAAGTGATTTGGCATTCATGAGGCAAAACTCAACAAGGCTTCCTGGGAAAGGGCGGTATCGCTGCTGATGGTCACCAGCCTTCCGCCTTTGAACACGGCAATACGGTCACTCAGGTGCAGCAATTCCGGGGCTTCGGACGACACCACAATTGCCGCGCCGCCGGCGCGTACGAACTGGTCCAGTAGGTGATAGATCTCCTGCTTGGCGCCTTCATCGATGCCCCGGGTCGGCTCATCGCACAGCAGGCAGATCGGCTGGGTCGACAGGCATTTGGCGAGCACCACTTTTTGCTGGTTACCGCCGCTCATGGATTCCACCGGCAGGTCCAGGGAGGTGGTCTTGATCTGCAGGCGCTTGACCATGTCCTGGGCCAGTTGGTTTTCCTTGCGGGCATTGATCAGCGACCAGCTCGACAGCTGCTTGTAGGCCGACAATGCGATGTTCGAGAGGATGCTGCCGCTGAGCACCAGGCCGCTGTCCTTGCGGTCTTCGGTGACCAGTGACATGCCGGCCTGGATCGTTGCCTTGGGCAGGCCGATGGGCATCGGTTTGCCTTGCAGGGTCACGCTGCCGGAGTCCGGCGTGGTGAGGCCGTAGATGCAGTTGAGGAATTCGCTGCGGCCCGAGCCCATCAGCCCGTAGATGCCGAGAATCTCGCCCTGGCGCAGTTGCAGGCTGATGTCCTGGAACTCGCCGGCGCGGCTCAGGCTGTCGACGTCCAGGCAGCATTCGGCGGCGCATTCGCGGCCGACCTTGTGGTCGATGCGGGTCAGTTCCTGGCCGACGATGCCGCGCACCAGGTGGGCGCGGTCGATATCGGCCATGCGCCCGGTCTCAACGAAGGCGCCGTCGCGAAAGATGCTGTAGTCGTCGGCAATCTGCGCCAGTTCACTGAGGCGGTGCGACACATAGATGATGCCGGCACCACGGGCGGTGAGGCGGCGGATGGCCTTGAACAGGGTTTCGGCCTCGCGCTCGCCGATGGCCGAGGTGGGCTCGTCCATGATCATCACCTGGCAGTCGTGGCTGAATGCCTTGGCGATCTCCACCAACTGGATCTGCGCCACGCTCAGGCGATGCATGGGGCTGGTGGCGTCGACGTCGAACTCCAGGCCTTCCAGCAGTTCGCGAGTGCGCCGGTTGAGCTCCTTGCTGTCGACGATGCAGCCGGCGCGGCGCGGTTCGCGGCCCAGCCAGATGTTTTCGGCGACGGTCATGTAGGGGATGGGTTCCAGCTCCTGGGTGATCATCGCGATCCCCGCCGCGAGTGCTTCGCTGGGGCGGTTGAACTGGACGGGGGAGCCGTTGAGCAGGATGGTCCCGGCGTCACGCTGGGTGATGCCCATCAGGATGCTCAGAAAAGTCGATTTGCCTGCGCCATTGCCGCCGCACAGGGCGTGGACGCTGCCGGCCCGCAGAGAGAGGCGCCCCTCACGCAGGGCAGGAATCCCGGCGTAAGCCTTGGCGACGTGTTCAGCCTGGAGCAGTAATGGCGTGGCCATCGGCGTGTCCTCGTGCTGTGAATTCTTATTAGGTCGCACAGTCATGTTTCGCTGTGAGCATATGTGTATCAAATGAAATTCTGATCAGTCAATCTCTTTCACTGAAAAGTTGTAAATGGATGGATTTGCGCAAAGTGCGCCGGTTTAGAGGGCTTTGACTGGGAGGTCAGCTAAATCCTGCTTGACAGGGCGACTGGAATATCCGAGAAATGACTGAGATAAATTTCATCGAGTGATCATATGATCACTCTCCAGTACCCAAAACGGCAGCGGAGCCAAACGCCATGAACACACCTTTCCCGGTGGCTATCGGATGCGATGAAGCGGGTTATGAGCTCAAAGAGCTGTTGAAGCGCCATATTGAGGCGCTGGGTTACCCGGTGACGGACTTCGGCACCCATTCCACGGCGCCGGTGCTGTACCCGGACATTGCCCTGGCGGTGGCCACGGCGATCAATGCCGGCGAGCAACGCTTGGGCGTGCTGGTGTGCGGCACTGGCATCGGCATGGCCATCTCGGCCAACAAAGTCCTGGGGATTCGTGCGGCCCAGGCCCATGACACCTATTCGGCGGAGCGGGCACGCAAGAGCAACGATGCGCAGATCCTGTCCATCGGTGCACGGGTGATCGGCGCGGAACTGGCCAAGAGCATCGTCAAGTCGTTCCTGGAGTCGGAGTTCGAAGCCGCGCGTTCCGGGGCCAAGGTCGACCGCATCAACGCGATCGAGCGTGACGGGCATCAGTAGTGGACGGAACGGGGCAAGAGTCGGGAGAATGCGCCTTTGACACCGAAACGGAAGCCCGTGCCCATGAGTGACAGTACCCAGCGCATCGCCAGCGACATCGACCTGATGACCGAAGTGGCAATGCTCTATTACCTTGAGAACGTCACTCAGGAAGCCATCGCCAAGCGCTTCGACCTGTCCCGGGCAAAAGTCAGCCGCCTGCTCAAACGCGCACGGGATGAAGGGATTGTCGAGGTGCGGGTGTTGCAGCACCCGGCGATGAACAACGAGCTGGAACAGGCGCTGGTGGAGCGCTTCCAGCTGGACCGCGCCTTGATTGCGGTGGACCACAGCGACCCGGACACCCAGCGCTCGGCGGTGGCGAGCCTGGTGGCCAACTACCTGAACAAAACCCTCAGCGACGGCATGATCGTCGCGGTCGGCATGGGGCGTAATGTCGGTGCGGTGGCCGATAACGTATTTTTGCCGGTGACCCGCAACTGCACGTTTGTGTGCGCCATTGGCGGTTCGCTCAAGGCGGGTGAATACATGAACCCCGACCATATTTGCCGGCGCCTGGCCCTGCGGTTTGGTGGCGAGAGTGAAAGCCTGTACGCCCCGGCGCTGGTGGCCAACCCGGAACTGCGTGGGGTGTTGATCAGCAACGATACGGTGCGTTCCACGCTTGACCGTGCCCGCCGTGCGGACATGGCGTTGATCGGCATCGGTGACATGAGTGAAAACAGCAACATGGTGCGCATGGGGTGGTTTTCGCCCCAGGAAATTGCACAGGCGCGGTTGTCCGGCACGGTGGGGGACATGATGGGTTATGACTTCATCGACATTCATGGCCAGCCGGCGGTCAACGCGATTCAGGGGCGGGTGATCGGGTTGACGGTGCAGGAGCTGTTTCGGATTCCGGATGTGGTGGCGATTGCCAGTGAAAACACCAAGGCGGCGGCGACGCTGGGGGCGTTGCGCTCGGGAGTGATCAATACCCTGGCGACCACGGTGACCAATGCTCATACCATCCTTGCGCTGGATGACGCGACGCGTAAAAGCTGACACCGCCGATAGTCCAGGCCCTGAACATCACCTGTGGGAGCTGTCGAGCCTTGGCGAGGCTGCGATGGCATCACCGCGGTATGACTGGAGTACCGAGTTGTCTGCATCGCGGACAAGCCCGGCTCCCACAGTTGACTGCCTCAGGGTTTCCACACCTGCACATCCTGCGCATCCACCGCCTTGGGCAACAACCCCGCCTTGAAGAACGCATCCGCAATCTTCTGCTGCTCCCCCAACTGATCCAGCGTCACCGGCTGCACCTCATAACTGCGATGAGCATTGGCGGCCTCGACAGTCTCCACATCCAGGTTGCCCCACAACGGCCCCAGCACTTTCGCGGCATCACGCGGGTGGCTCTTCACCCACTTGCCAGCCTGGTGCAACTGCTCGTACACCAGCTTCAGCACTTCGGGATGCGCCTTGGCGTAGGGCGTACCCGTCAGGTAATAGCGCTTGTAGCTGGCCAGCCCGGTACCGTCCGCAAGGGTGCGGGTGGGCAGTTGGCGCTGCACGCTGGTGAGAAACGGTTCCCACGTGACCCAGGCATCAACCTTGTTGTTTTCAAATGCAGCGCGGCCATCGGCGGGCGTCAGGTACGCCGGCTCGATATCGGAGAAGGCCAGCCCCGCCTTGTTCAAGGCTGCGATCAATAAATAGTGAGTGCCGGCGGCCTTGGTCACGGCGATTTTCTTGCCTTTCAAGTCCGCCAGTTGCTGAATCGGCGAGTCCTTGCGCACCACGATCGCCTGGGCTTGAGGCGAGGGCGCTTCCTGGGCGAAGTAGGTGAGCTTGGCCTGGGCGGCCTGGGCGAAGATCGGTACGGTGTCGGCCACGTCAGCGCTGATATCCACGTTACCGACGTTCAGTGCTTCCAGCAGCGGCAGGCCACTGGGGAACTCGTGCCAGGTGACGTCGATGCCGTCGGCCTTGAGGGCTTTTTCCAGGGTGCCCTGGGTTTTCAGCAAGGTGATCAGGGTCGAGGATTTCTGGTAGCCGATGCGTACGGTTTCCTGGGCTTGTGTGCTCAGGGTGGTGCAGAGGCCCAGTGTGGCAAGGCCTGCGATGAAAAGGCGATGGAGCGAAAACTGGGGCATGGCGTGCTCGACTCTTAATGGATTAAGGTGAGCTTATTGTTCTAAAAAACATTCGATAAATAATTTTTCGATCTTAGCTTAGGCCTTTATCGGGTGCGCCGTTCGCGGCCTTTCAGCGTCAGGATGAAGGAGGGCGGTATGCAGTTGTATGTTGTTCGTCACGGCGAAACTCAAGCCAATGCCGAGGGGCGTTACCAGGGCTCGCTGGACATTGATCTCAACGAACGGGGCGTGCTGCAGGCGCGGGAGTTGCGGGAAAAATTGCCGGCGCAGATCGACGCCGTCATCGTCTCGCCGCTGCGCAGGGCTCAGCAAACGGCGGCCATTGTGTTTGCGGATGATGGGCTGCAACTGCCTACGCTGGATGCGTTTCGTGAGCGCGGCGTGGGGGTGTTTGAGGGACTGACCCAGGCGGAGGCGGCGCAGCGTTATCCCGACCTTTGGGCGCAGAATATTACCCGGCAATGGGAGCGGGCACCCACGGACGGTGAGTCAATCTCGCAGTTCGTCGAGCGCATCCGGGGCGGATTGAATCAGTTGCTGGTGAACCATGGGCAACAGGTGGTGGTGCTGGTTGCCCATGGGGTTGTCGCCAAGGCGATTCGCGCATTGGTTCGCGATGATTTCTCAGACTTCTTCGCCTGGCAGTTGCGCAATGGCGAAGTGCTGAGCCTCAACATCGACGCAGAGCCCAATGTGGCGAGGGAGCTTGCTCCCGTTGGGGTGCGAAGCGCCCCCTGGTAGGCCGCTGCGGTCTTTCAGGATGGGCCGGTCAATGCTTTTGGGGTTGCTGCGCAACCCAGCGGGAGCAAGCTCCCTCGCCACAGTGTGGGTGTGAGTCATGTCTACAGGGGAACGCTCAACGCCTGCGCAAACGCCTGGGGCGTAGGGCTTTCCGGCCAGGTCGGAACACCCTCCGCCAGCGTTACCCACGGCTGCTTGTGCCGCAGCCAGATATGCGCCACCGGCTGCACGGACGGGCTCTCATCCAGTGTCCCGACCCGCAGCACAACCAACCCCGGCGCTGCCGTCGTGGTGTTGCAGATCCGCGTATGGCACACCCCGCACAACCGATGTTCCGAGCGCTGCCCATCAACGTCATAGGTATATTCCGTCAGCGAACCTTCAACCCGCAGCGCATCCGCCGGCAACAGCGCATGCAGGGCAAACGCGCTGCCGCTCCAGGTCTGGCAGTGGCGGCAATGGCAGGCATACACCGCCAGCGGCGCGTCGGTATCGAGGGTGTAGGTCACGCGGGTGCAGCGACATTGGCCGGTGAGTGTCATCAAAAACGATCCTGTGCAAAGTGAGGGCGAAAGCCCCATCGGTTATGCTCGCCAGCATGCCGCAGCCCCCGAACAAAGAACATCCGCCAAAACTGCCCAGCGGCTCACAGGAAATGTATGAACGCCCCGCAACTCCAATGGGAAACCCAGCGCGCCTTCCTCGCCGTGTTGCGCACCGGCAGCCTGTCGGGCGCGGCCCGTTTGCTGGGGATTGCCCAGGCCACCGCGCGGCGACGGATCGAGGCCCTGGAGCAGAGCGTCGGGGTCAGCCTGTTTATCCGCTCACCCGCCGGGCTATTGCCCACCGAAACGGCCAAGGACCTGATCAGCCACGTTGAAGCGATGGCCGTTGCCGCCAACGCCTTCAGCCGCGCAGCCTCGGCCGACACGGCGCTCGCCGGCGGCACGGTGCGGCTCACCAGCGGCAAGCTGCTGGGCGTTGAAGTGCTGCCGCCCATGTTGCGCAGCCTGCGCCGTGATCATCCGCAATTGGCCATCGAACTGAGCGTATCCAATCGGCTGCAGGCACTTGCCCGGCAAGAGGCCGACGTCGCCGTACGCATCCGTCGCCCGGTCGAATCCACGGTGGTCGCGCGCAAGGTCGGCGACCTTCACGTAGGGTTGTACGCCGCACCCGAACTGTTGGCAGAGCAGGGCACGCCGGACACCGTTGCGCAATTGCACGGCTACCCGCTGATCGGGCCGGACCGCAACTTGCTGGAGATCGAATTCCTGGGTGAGCGCGGTTTCGACTGTTCGGCGCCCAGTACGGTGATTCGCACCGACGATCACCTCGCGCAGTTGGCCGCGTTGCGTGCGGGGCTGGGGATCGGCGTGTGTTCAGCCCAGGTGGCACAACGTCACGGGCTGGTGCGGGTGTTGCCCGCGCAGGTGGATTTCAAGGTTGACGTGTGGATCGCCATGCATCAGGACATGCGCAAGGTCCCGCGCATCGCCGTGGTGTTCGATGGCTTGGGCGCGGCACTGACGGACTTCTTTCAGCCGCGATAACGCAACGCGTCAACCAACAATGCAAATGCGGGCCAGCCCGTGCGGGCCATTCGCCCCGGCGACACGGTATGGATTGCACCCGGTGTCAAGCATTGGCATGGCGCCACGGCGAACACCGCCATGACCCATATCGCGATCAACGAAATGCTCGATGGCAAGGTGGTGGACTGGATGGAGCAGGTCAGCGACGAACAGTACGCCGCGCAGTAATCGGTTTCACCGCCGCAACTGCGGCTCGCCTTCAATGCAGCTCACCAGAAACTCCATCACCACCTTCACCGAAGGCGAGCGGCGCATATCCGGATACACCGTCAGCCAGATATCGCGAACCGGGCCTTCGGTGTTCGTTGCCAACCGCACCAATGCCGCGTCGTGATCGCCCACCAGCGTGGGCAACACCACTGCACCCACCTGGGCCCGGGCGGCCATTTGCTGGGTGATCAGGTCGCTGGCGGCGAAGGCAATCGTGCGGTTGCCGCGTACCTGATGCATCCACGCCTGTTGGGGCAGGTGGTCGCGGGTGGCGTCATAGGCAATGAACGTCCACTGTTCAGCGGGTAACTGCTTGAGCTCGGGCGTGGCATAGAGCCCGAAACGCACGGCGCCGACCTTTCTGCGTACCAGCGCTTCCTCATCGGGACGCACCGTGCGCAGGGCAATGTCGGCTTCGCCTTTGTCGAGGGCGGCCAGCGTCGTCGAGGACATCAACACGATATTCAGCTTGGGATACTGCGCCCTGAACCGTGCGACATGGGGCGCGATGCAGTGGATGGCAATCGACGGCGGGCAACTGACCCGCACGGTGCCGGCCACTTCGATCGAGGCCACGCGGGACAGGCGCATCACTTCGGTGGCCATGTCGCCCATGCCTGACGCCAATTTCGCCAGTGCCCGGCCTTCCTCGGTGAGCGGCCGACTGCGGGGCAGGCGGTCTACCAGTTTGACGCCGAGGGCTTTTTCCAGGGCATCGACGCGCCGGCCGACGGTGGCGTGTTCCACCTGCAGCTCGCGGGCGGCAGCCGACAGTGATTGGGTGCGCGCCAGCACGGTGAAGAAATACAGATCCTGCCAGTCGAACATCGGGTTATTTTCGCACGGAGGGTGGGAGGTGTTGGGGAATTCTCGTACAGATTAGCGCCTTTTACCATGGCGCATTCCCACTGCAAACGGAGTTGTCCCGCGATGAAAGCCCTCACCCTTGAAACCTACGGCGGCCCGGAAGTTGTTCAACTGCGCCTTGATGTGCCCAAACCCCAGGTGACCGCCGGCCATGTACTGGTCAAGGTGGCCTGTGCCGGGATCAATTTCATGGATGTTCACACCCGCCAGGGCAAGTACGCCAAGTCGGTGACCTACCCGGTACGGCTGCCGTGCACCCTGGGTATGGAAGGCGCGGGTGTGGTGGTGGCGGTGGGCGAGGGCGTGAGCCATTTGGCTCCGGGTGATCGGGTGGCCTGGTGCATTTCATGGGGCGCGTTCGCCGAATACGCCAGCGTGCCCGCCGCGCGAGTGGCGCAGATTCCCAATGCGATCGGCTTCGATCAGGCGGCTGCGGCGATGTTCCAGGGCTGCACGGCTCACTACCTGATTGAAGATGTCGCGCGGTTGCAGGCGGGCAACAGCTGCCTGATCCATGCCGCGTCCGGCAGCATCGGCCAGTTGCTGGTGCAAATGGCCCGGCGACTCGGTGCCACGGTATTCACCACCGGCAGCAGCACTGAAAAATGTGCGATTGCCCTTCAGCGCGGTGCTGATCACGCCTGGCCATACGACGGGTTTGCCGAGCGAGTCTTGCAGGTAACGCAGGGGCGGGGTGTGGACGTGGTGTTCGATTCGGTGGGCAAGGCCACCTTGCGTGAAAGCTTCAAGGCCTGTCGTACGCGGGGGCTGATCGTCAATTACGGCAACGTCTCCGGTTCGATCACTGACCTCGATCCGATGGAGTTGGGGGAGGCCGGTTCACTGTTCCTGACTCGCCCACGGCTCAACGACCACATGGCTGACGGGCCTACGGTGCAGAGGCGTGCCAATGCGGTGTTCGCGGCGATACTTGAAGGTTCGCTGACGGTGGATATCGAAGGGCATTACGCCCTGGAAGAGGTGCAGCAGGTGCACGCGAGGATTGAGGCACGGCAGCAGATTGGCAAGGCGGTGGTGTGGCTGGACCGTGAACTTCACTAATGGCGAGGGAGCTTGCGTGGCGAGGGAGCTTGCTCCCGCTGGGCTGCGAAGCGGCCCCAAAACCTGCCAATGGCGTCTTCCTGGAGAAACGCAGTGAGTTCATTGGGGCTGCTGCGCAGCCCAGCGGGAGCAAGCTCCCTCGCCACAGGGGTCGTGGCGCTTGTGAGGATCAGTTAACAGCAGGCGAAAAAAAGCCGGCTGATCAGGCCGGCTGGGGGTGAACCGCGAACGACAGGGGTTACGCGCGGTTTTCCATCAGGCGGTCAGCGCCACCTTCAGCTACACGGTTTTCTTGAAGACGGTCAGCACCACCTTCGGCTACGCGGTTTTCTTGAAGACGGTCAGCGCCACCTTCAGCTACACGGTTTTCTTGAAGGCGATCAGCACCACCTTCAGCAACACGACGTTCCAGCAGGCGATCAGACCCGCCTTCAGCAACGCGGCGTTCCAGCATACGGTCAGACCCACCCTCAGCCACGCGGCTGTCCATCAGGCGATCCGCGCCGCCTTCAGCGAGGGCAGGTTGGGTAAAGGCGCTTACAGCAAGTACCGAGAAAGCGAGGCTAAGCAAGAGTTGGCGTTTCATGAGGGTGTGCTCCGGGAAAGTCGTTGGTTGGTATGGATGCGATGTTACGCGGCAGATTTTTTAAGAGAACTTCATTGGGCTGATGGTGACTATCGACGCCAGCGATGGCCCGTTTTCCCGGGCCATCGCGTCGCTCATCACGGCATTTCTGGCAGTTCCCGAGGGCGCAGGTCGAACACCAGCACCTCGGCGTCCTCCCCATGGCTCAGGTGAATCTCCCGCTCATCGCGCACTCGGGCGCCGTCGCCTTCGTGCAAGCGCTGGCCATTGACTTCAACGCTGCCCCGCGCCACATGGATGTAGGCGTAGCGTTCCGGGGCCAGCGGCAGGCTGGCGGTTTCAAAGCCGTTGAACAGCCCGGCATACACCCGCGCGTCCTGGCGCACGCCGAGGGAGCCGTCGGTGCCTTCCGGCGAGATGATCAACTGCAACCGGCCGCGTTTCTGCGCCTCGGTGAAGTGCTCCTGCTGATAGCGCGGTTCGGCGCCCGCCACATCCGGCACGATCCAGATTTGCAGGAAGTGCACGCCCTGGGTGTGGCTGTGGTTGAACTCGCTGTGGGCCACGCCGCTGCCGGCGCTCATCAGTTGCACGTCGCCGGGGCGAATCACCGAACCGGTGCCCAGGGTGTCCTTGTGTTCCAGGGCGCCTTCGAGCACATAGGAGAAAATCTCCATGTCGCGGTGCGGGTGTTGGCCGAAGCCCTTGCCGGCGGCAACCCGGTCATCGTTGATCACCAGCAGGTCGGAAAAACCCTGTTCCTTGGGGTTCCAGTAGTTGGCGAACGAGAAGGTGTGGAACGACTTCAACCAACCGTGATTGGCGGCGCCGCGTTCCGAGGCTTTGCGAAGGGTCAGCATGGGGTGTTCTCCTCAAGGGAAGCTTGGCTGCGAGATGCAGGGCTTCGGTGTGAGGAGAAGATTACTGGTTAACGATAGGTTGATTAAGAAGCTGAAATCGGAATGACTGTCTCTTTTAGATTGACGATCGCCAGCTGTGCCGTCCGCAGATGATGGCGGTAGCGCAGCTGAAGTTTGCGCCAGGCCATTGGGTTCACGCCTTCGCTGCGGCTGAACAGGTGACAGAAGTGCGCCTGGTCGCAGAACCCGCATTCCTGGCTGATCTGCGTCAGGCTCAGGGCGGAGCCGGTGATCAGCACCTTGGCCTGCTTGATGCGTTGCTGGCGAATCCATTCCTGGGGCGATACACCGGTGGTGCGCTTGAAGGCCCTGGAGAAATGGCTGCGGGACAGCTCACAGGCGCGAGCCAGTTCCGTCACCTCCAGGGGGCCAGCAAGATTGGCGAGGATCAATTGCTTGACCCTCTGTTCCCGCTCTGAACACAGGGTTCCGGTTGCAGCTGCTGGTTGAGCCATGATCGCTATCCGTGGTCGATGGGCGCTTGTTTTCACACACCTTACCGGTGAATGAATCCCCAGTGTAGACCGCTGCAAGCATCTGTTGAACTGAGCACATGCATGCAATTTTTCTGGATCGGGCCGTCGCACACTAGCGCGAACGTTCAAGCATCCAGGGGAAGGGCACGATGGACTCAACAGCACAAGGCGGGCCGGACGAGGTCGTGACCCTGGTGGTCAAGCACCGCATAAAACCCGGGCTTGAAGCCGACTACGAAGCCTGGCTGCGACGCATCGTGCGTATTGCCGGTGAGCGTCCCGGCCACCTCGGCGTTGACGTTGTGCGCAGCAAGCAGGGCGGCCTTGCGTTGTTCACCTGCGTGCTGCGTTACCGCTCCACCGAAGACCTGGAGCGCTGGCTCGATTCGCCGCAGCGCCTGGAGCTGATCAACCAAGCCGCACCGATGCTGGCCGACGGCGACCAGACCGAAGTCGGCGCGGTCAACGAGTTCTGGTTCTCGCCCCTGGCCGATGCTGCCGCCAAGCCGCCGCGCTGGAAACAGGCAGTGGTCACGCTGCTGGTGATCCTGCCGCTGACCTTGCTGGTGCCGATCATCTGGGGCCCGGTACTGCGGCTGCACCCGTTCCTGTCCAACTACATCGTCGCCACCTTCCTGGTCACCCTGACCATCGTTGTACTGGTGGTTTACCTGCTGATGCCGGCGGCCACCCGTCTGTTCGCGCCCTGGCTTGAAGCCTCTGTAAAGGAAACCCTATGAACGCCGACCTGATTCTGTTCAATGGCCAGTTCCACACCGTGGACCGTGAAAATCCCCGCGCCACGGCAGTTGCGATCCACCAGGGACGCTTCGTCGCGGTGGGCACCGACGGCGAAGCCATGGCCCTGCGCGGCAGTGGTACCCAGGTCATCGACCTCAAGGGTCGCACTGTCATCCCTGGCCTCAACGACTCGCACCTGCACCTGATCCGTGGCGGCCTGAACTACAACCTCGAACTGCGCTGGGAAGGCGTGCCGTCACTGGCCGATGCCCTGCGCATGCTCAAGGATCAGGCTGACCGTACGCCCACGCCGCAGTGGGTGAGGGTGGTGGGCGGCTGGAACGAATTCCAGTTCGCCGAAAAACGCATGCCCACCCTCGACGAGCTCAACCAGGCCGCCCCCGATACGCCGGTGTTCGTGTTGCACCTGTATGACCGGGCCTTGCTCAACCGCGCCGCCCTGCGCGTGGCTGGCTACACCAAGGACACACCGAACCCGCCCGGCGGCGAGATCGTGCGCGACCATAACGGCAACCCCACCGGCATGCTGGTGGCGCGGCCCAACGCGATGATTCTCTACGCGACCCTGGCCAAGGGCCCGAAACTGCCCCTGGAATACCAGGTGAATTCCACCCGCCAGTTCATGCGCGAACTCAACCGCCTGGGCCTGACCAGTGCCATCGACGCCGGCGGTGGTTTCCAGAACTATCCCGACGATTACGCCGTGATCGAACAGTTGGCCAAGGACCAGCAACTGACCGTGCGCATCGCCTACAACCTGTTCACCCAGAAGCCCAAGGAAGAACTCAGCGACTTCAAGAACTGGACCGGCAGCGTGACCCTGCATCAGGGCGACGACTACCTGCGCCACAACGGCGCCGGCGAAATGCTGGTGTTCTCGGCGGCCGACTTCGAAGACTTCCTCGAACCACGCCCAGACCTGCCGCTGACCATGGAGCAGGAACTGGAGCCGGTGGTGCGCCACCTGGTGGAACAGCGCTGGCCGTTCCGCCTGCACGCCACCTACAACGAGTCGATCTCGCGGATGCTCGACGTGTTCGAGAAGGTCAACCGCGACATCCCGTTCAACGGCTTGCCATGGTTCTTCGACCACGCCGAAACCATCACCCCGCAGAACATCGAGCGCGTGCGGGCGCTGGGCGGCGGCATCGCGATCCAGGACCGCATGGCGTTCCAGGGTGAGTACTTTGTGGAGCGCTACGGCGCCAAGGCCGCCGAGGCCACGCCGCCGATCAAACGCATGCTCGCCGAAGGCGTGCCGGTGGGCGCTGGCACCGACGCCACCCGGGTGTCGAGCTACAACCCCTGGACCTCGCTGTACTGGATGGTCAGCGGCCGCACCGTCGGCGGGCTGGAACTGCACGCCGAGGGGCTGCCCCGGCTGACGGCCCTGGAACTGTTCACCCACGGCAGCGCCTGGTTCTCCTCCGAGCAAGGCAAGAAGGGCCAGATCAAGGTCGGCCAACTGGCGGACGTGGCGGCACTGTCGGCGGACTTCTTCAGTGTCGACGAGGAAGCCATCAAGTGGATCGAATCGGTACTCACCGTGGTCGGCGGCAAGGTGGTGTACGGCGCCGGCGACTTTGAAGATTTCGCACCACCCAGCGTGCCGGTGCTGCCGGACTGGTCGCCGGTGGTCAAGGTACCGGGCCACTGGCGCCCGGCGTCAGCGCTGCAAGCCCAGGTGCACCAGTGCAGCGGCCCCTGTGGCGTGCATGCCCATAGCCATGAACGGGCGCGTCTCTCGAACGTGCCGGTCAGCGACTTCCAGGGTTTCTGGGGCGCGTTTGGCTGCTCGTGTTTTGCCTTCTGAATCTAACCCCAAAAGAGTATTCCCATGACTTACAAACGCCTGAACAAAGATGACGCCGTGGTCCTGCTGGTGGATCACCAGACCGGCCTGATTTCCCTGGTGCAGGACTTCTCGCCCAACGAGTTCAAGAACAACGTGCTGGCCCTGGCGGACCTGGCCAAGTTCTTCAAGCTGCCGACTATCCTCACCACCAGTTTCGAAAGCGGCCCCAACGGCCCGATGGTGCCGGAGCTGAAAGAACTGTTCCCGGACGCGCCGTACATCCCGCGCCCTGGCCAGATCAACGCATGGGACAACGAAGATTTCGTCAAGGCAGTGAAAGCCACCGGCCGCAAGCAACTGATCATTGCCGGTGTGGTGACCGACGTGTGCGTGACCTTCCCGACGCTGTCGGCCCTGGCTGAAGGGTTTGAAGTGTTTGTGGTCACCGATGCTTCGGGCACCTTCAATGAGACCGTGCAACAGGCGGCGTGGGCACGCATGACGGCGGCCGGTGCACAGCTGGTGAACTGGTTCTCGGTGGCCTGCGAGCTGCAGGTGGACTGGCGCAACGACATGGAAGGCTTGGCGAATCTGCTGTCGCCGCGTATTCCCAACTATCGCAATTTGATGAACAGCTACTCGGCGCTGACGGCCAAATAAACCGCTCTCTGATATGCAGGTAATCCAATGTGGGAGCGGGCTTGCTCGCGAAGGCGGTGTGCCAGTCAATACATGTACCGACTGA
>NZ_JBSVWQ010000133.1:0-16139 GCF_054071215.1 Pseudomonas sp. SDO5522_S412
GCGGTGGATCAGTCGATGCATGTGGTGACTGTCACACCGCCTTCGCGAGCAAGCCCGCTCCCACACTTTGATCCCCACAAGGATCAAATGGCGCTGAACCGCCGCCCCAACTCGCGTTCGACAAACTGCTCCAGGATGAAATCCACAAACGCCCGGGTCTTGCCGGGCAGCAGCTTGTGTTCGGCGTAGTACAGCGAGATGTTGCCGTCGTCGACGTACCAGTCGGGCAGCACTCGCACCAGTTGGCCGCTGTCCAGATACGGCACCGCCATCGGCATGCTGACCAGCGCAATCCCCAGGCCCTGGGCGCTGGCGCAGCAGGCAGCGCCCGAGTCGCTCATGGTCATGCGCGGCTTGAGCACCAGCGGGCGTTGTTCGCGCGTGCGGTGGGTGAGTTGCCACGAACGCACGCGCCCGGTTTGCGGTGAGCGGATCAGGATGCCGTTGCACACAGACAAGTCCTCGGGCGCGACCACCGGCTTGCGTTTGGCGAGGTATTCCGGTGAGGCCAGCAGGATCCGGTGCGCCGGCGCCAGCTTGCGCGCGACCACGCCCTGGGGCAGCTCAAAACCACCGCCGATCGCGGCATCGAAACCCTGGCCGATCAGGTCCACCTGGCGGTTATCGAAATGCCAGTCGGGGTTGATATCAGGAAAGCGCTTTAGAAACTCCCCCAGCAACGGCACCACATAACGGTTGCCGAACACCGTGCCCATGCTCACTTTCAGCGTGCCCACTGGCCGCCCTTCGGCACTGGCCAGGTTAGCCACGGCGTTTTGAATGGTGGTGAGGCTGCCGCTGACTTCTTCGAGGAAGAGCTTGCCGGCCTCAGTCAGCGTCAGGCGCCGGGTACTGCGCTGGAACAGCCTTACACCCAGGCGCGCCTCCAGCTTGGCCACGCTTTTGCCCACGGCCGCCGGGGTCAGGCTCAGGTGCCGGGCAGCTTCGGCAAAACTGCCGCCTTCGGCGCTGCGCACGAAGCATTCGATACTGCCAAAGCTTTCCATATCGCCCCACTCTAAACTTTTGGTTTACACAGACTATAGCAATCACGGTCTACCGAGGACGCCACACGAGGTCGATACTCGACTCCAACCTCAACACACCTTTTGGAGAACGACATGACCACACAAAACCTCAGCGGCAAAGTCGCCTTGATCCAGGGCGGTTCCCGCGGTATCGGCGCCGCCATCGTCAAGCGCCTGGCCGCACAGGGCGCTGCCGTCGCCTTTACCTACGTCAGTTCGGCTGCCAAGGCTGAAGAGTTGCAGAACAGCGTGATCAGCCAAGGCGGCAAAGCCCTGGCGATTCATGCCGACAGCGCCGACGCAGACGCCATCCGCAGCGCCGTCAACGCCACCGTCGAAGCGTTCGGGCGCCTGGATATCCTGGTCAACAACGCAGGCGTGCTGGCCGTCGGCCCGCTGGAAGATTTCAAGCTGGAAGACTTCGACCGCACCCTCGCCATCAACGTACGCAGCGTATTTGTCGCCACCCAGGAAGCCGCGCGGCACATGGGCGAAGGTGGCCGCATCATCAACATCGGCAGCACCAATGCCGATCGCATGCCGTTTGCCGGTGGCGGCCCGTACGCCATGAGCAAATCGGCGCTGGTCGGCCTGACCAAAGGCCTGGCCCGCGACCTGGGCCCACGGGGCATCACCATCAATAACGTGCAGCCAGGCCCGGTGGACACCGACATGAACCCGGCAAGCGGTGATTTCGCCGAAAGCCTGATCGGCTTCATGGCCGTGGGCCGTTATGGCCATGTAGAAGAGATCGCCAGTTTCGTCGCCTATCTGGCAGGCCCTGAGGCCGGCTACATCACCGGCGCCAGCCTGACCATCGACGGCGGTTTCGGCGCCTGAACCAACGCTGCGACATCACACCACGCTCCGACCTTGGTCGACACTGACTAACGCCAAGCATCATGCGAGACTGTTCGCCCGGGCCGGGAATGCCCGGGCGTTCTTATGTCTGGAGTTCTCATGACGCTGTCCAGCGGGCTGATCGCCGCCGTTGCCCTGGCCTATATGGCCATTATGTTTGCCATCGCCTTTTACGGTGACCGTCGCCATGCGCCGCTGCCGCCGCGGATGCGTGCCTGGGTGTATAGCCTGTCGCTGGCGGTGTATTGCACCAGCTGGACATTCTTTGGTGCCGTAGGCCAGGCGGCCGAACAGTTGTGGGCGTTTTTACCGATCTACCTGGGACCGGTGCTGCTGCTGGTGCTCGCGCCGTGGGTCCTGCAGAAGATGGTGCTGATCAGCAAGCAGGAAAACATCACCTCCATCGCCGACTTTATCGCCGCCCGTTACGGCAAATCCCAATCCCTCGCGGTGGTGGTGGCGCTGATCTGCCTGGTGGGCGTCCTGCCTTATATAGCCTTGCAACTCAAAGGCATCGTGCTGGGGGTGAACCTGCTGATCGGCGCCAGCGCCGACACCACGGGCACCCGCTCCCAGGACACGGCGCTGATCGTGTCGCTGGTATTGGCGTTGTTCACCATTGTGTTCGGTACCCGCAACCTGGACGCCACGGAACACCACCGCGGCATGGTGCTGGCGATTGCCTTTGAATCCTTGGTCAAGCTGTTCGCGTTTCTCGCCGTCGGTGCGTTTGTGACCTACGGCCTGTACGACGGTTTCGACGATTTGTTCAGCCAGGCGATGCTCGCGCCACGGCTGGAGGAATACTGGAAAGAGACCGTCAACTGGCCCTCGATGGTGGTGCAGACCGGCGTCGCGATGATGGCGATCATCTGCCTGCCCCGGCAGTTCCATGTCACCGTGGTGGAAAATATCGACCCCCAGGACCTGCGCCTGGCCAAGTGGGTATTCCCGGCCTATCTGATCCTGGCCGCCCTGTTTGTGATCCCGATTGCCCTCGGCGGGAAGATGCTGCTGCCGGGTTCGGTATTGCCGGATTCCTACGTGATCAGCCTGCCGTTGGCCGAAGCCCACCCGGCGCTCGCCGTGCTGGCGTTTATCGGCGGCGCCTCGGCGGCCACGGGCATGGTGATCGTCGCGAGCATCGCCCTGTCGACCATGGTCTCCAACGACATGCTGCTACCCTGGCTGCTGCGCCGCTCCAGCGCCGAGCGGCCGTTCGAAGTGTTCCGTCACTGGATGCTGTCGGTACGCCGGGTGAGTATTGTCATCATCCTGCTGCTGGCTTACGTCAGTTACCGGCTGCTGGGGTCCTCCGCCAGCCTTGCAACCATTGGCCAGATTGCGTTCGCCGCCGTGACCCAGCTGGCACCGGCGATGCTGGGTGCGCTGTACTGGAAACAGGCCAACCGGCGCGGCGTGTTTGCCGGATTGGCGGCGGGTACGTTCCTGTGGTTCTACACCTTGGTCCTGCCGGTCACCGCGAAAAGTCTGGGCTGGTCGTTCAGCCTTTTCCCGGGCATGACGTGGCTGCATTCGCACCCGCTGGGCTTGTCTGTAACTTCTCTGACGCTGGGCACCGTATTTTCCCTGGCGGGTAACTTCACGTTGTTCGTGTGGGTCTCGATGCTGTCCCGCACGCGGGTGTCGGAGCATTGGCAGGCCGGGCGTTTTATTGGCCAGGAAATCAGCCAGCGGGCCAGCGTCCGCTCAATGCTTTCGGTGCAGATCAATGATTTGCTCAGCCTCGCAGCGCGGTTTGTCGGTGAAGAACGGGCTCACCAGAGTTTTGTGCGCTTCGCCTATCGCCAAGGCAAAGGGTTTAACCCCAACCAGAACGCTGACAATGACTGGATTGCCCACACCGAACGCCTGTTGGCCGGTGTGCTCGGGGCTTCATCGACCCGCGCAGTGGTGAAAGCCGCCATTGAAGGCAGGGAAATGCAGTTGGAGGACGTAGTACGCATCGCCGACGAGGCGTCGGAAGTGCTGCAGTTCAACCGGGCATTGCTGCAAGGCGCCATCGAAAACATCACCCAGGGCATCAGCGTGGTCGACCAGTCCCTGCGGCTGGTGGCGTGGAACCGGCGGTACCTGGAGCTGTTCAATTACCCCGAAGGCCTGATCAGCGTAGGCCGGCCGATTGCCGACATCATTCGCTACAACGCCGAGCGCGGGCTGTGCGGCCCGGGCGAGGCCGAAGTGCACGTGGCGCGTCGCCTGCACTGGATGCGCCAGGGCCGTGCGCATACCTCCGAGCGGCTGTTTCCCAATGGCCGGGTGATCGAACTGATCGGCAACCCGATGCCGGGTGGCGGGTTTGTGATGAGCTTCACCGACATCACCGCGTTCCGCGAAGCCGAGCAGGCGTTGACCGAGGCCAATGAAGGCCTGGAACAGCGGGTGACCGAGCGAACCCACGAACTGTCGCAACTCAACGTCGCGCTGACCGATGCCAAGGGCGTGGCCGAGACCGCCAGCCAGTCGAAAACCCGGTTCCTCGCAGCGGTCAGTCACGACTTGATGCAACCGTTGAACGCCGCAAGATTGTTCTCTGCTGCCCTCTCCCATCAGAACGACGGCATGTCGCCGGATGCCCGGCAGTTGGTGCAGCATCTGGACAGCTCGTTGCGTTCGGCGGAAGACCTGATCAGCGACCTGCTGGATATTTCGCGCCTGGAAAACGGCAAGATCAATCCGCAGCGCCAGCCCTTCGTGCTCAATGAACTGTTCGATACGCTGGGCGCCGAGTTCAAGGCGCTGGCTCAGGAGCAGGGTTTGCGTTTCCGTCTGCGGGGCAGTCGTTTGCGGGTGGACAGTGACATCAAGTTGCTGCGGCGGGTGTTGCAGAATTTCCTCACCAACGCATTCCGGTACGCCGACGGGCCGGTGCTATTGGGTGTGCGGCGCCGTCGCGGCGAGTTGTGCCTGGAAGTGTGGGACCGTGGTCCCGGGATTCCCCAGGACAAGCAAAAAGTCATCTTCGAGGAATTCAAACGCCTGGACAGTCACCAGACCCGTGCCGAGAAAGGCCTGGGACTGGGCCTGGCGATTGCCGATGGCCTGTGCCGCGTGCTCGGGCACCGCTTGAGCGTGCGTTCATGGCCGGGCAAAGGCAGCGTGTTCAGCGTGCGTGTGCCGTTGGCGCGCACTCAGGTCAGCGCGCCTGCCAAGCCGGCGCAGGAAAGCGGCCAGCCGTTGAGCGGGGCGCAGGTGCTGTGTGTGGATAACGAAGAAAGCATCCTGATCGGCATGCGCAGTTTGCTCACGCGCTGGGGCTGTGAAGTCTGGACCGCCCGCGACCAGGCGCAATGTGCCGCGTTGCTGGCCGAGGGTGTGCGGCCGCAACTGGCCCTGGTGGATTACCACCTCGACCACGGCGAGACCGGCACCGAGTTGATGGGCTGGCTGCGGGCACAACTGGCAGAGCCGATTCCGGGTGTGGTGATCAGTGCCGATGGACGGCCGGAGATGGTGGCCCAGGTGCATGCGGCTGGGTTGGATTACCTGGCCAAGCCGGTGAAGCCGGCGGCGTTGCGGGCCTTGTTGAGCCGGCACCTGCCGCTTTAGCCCATGTGGGAGCTGGCTTGCCTGCGATGGCATTGCCTCGGTGTATGGGGAGGAACGAGGTGTCTGCATCGCAGGCAAGCCAGCTCCCACAGAGCCCGGTGACTATTCTGGCAACTGCGCCACGCCGTCTTCATCGGTCATCGCCCGTTCCAGCAAGTCGGCCGGCAGGCTTTTGCTGGCGCGGGCGCCGAGCAGCTTCAGTTGCTCGGTACGGCTCACCAGGTTTCCGCGTCCGTCGGTCAGCTTGTTGCGCGCCGCACTGTAGGCTTTATCCAGCTGCTGCAGGCGGTTGCCTACCTCGTCCAGGTCCTGGATAAACAGCACGAACTTGTCGTACAGCCAACCGGCGCGCTCGGCAATTTCCCGGGCGTTCTGGCTTTGCCGTTCCTGTTTCCACAGGCTGTCGATCACCCGCAAGGTGGCCAACAGCGTGGTCGGGCTGACGATCACGATGTTGCGGTCGAAGGCTTCCTGGAACAGGTTCGGCTCGGCTTGAAGCGCCGCCGAAAATGCGGCTTCGATGGGCACGAACAGCAGCACGAAATCCAGGCTGTGCAGGCCTTCCAGACGTTTGTAGTCCTTGCCGGCCAGGCCTTTGACGTGGTTGCGCAAGGACAGTACGTGCTGCTTGAGGGCTGCCTGGCCGATCGCCTGGTCGTCCTCGGCGACGTACTGTTGATAGGCGGTCAGGCTGACCTTGGAGTCCACCACTACCTGCTTGTCCCCCGGCAGCATGATCAACACGTCGGGCTGGAAGCGTTCGCCGTCCGGGCCTTTGAGGTTGACCTGGGTCTGGTACTCGCGGCCCTTTTCCAGACCGGCATGTTCCAGCACCCGCTCCAGGATCAGCTCGCCCCAGTTGCCCTGGGTTTTCTGGCCCTTGAGGGCGCGGGTCAGGTTGGTGGCTTCATCGGACAGGCGCAGGTTCAGCTGTTGCAGGCGCTCCAGCTCCTTGGCCAGGGAGAACCGCTCGCGGGCTTCGCTCTGGTAGCTTTCTTCGACGCGCTTTTCGAACGACTGGATGCGCTCCTTGAGCGGGTCGAGCAATTGGCCGAGGCGCTGCTGGCTGGTTTCGGCGAAGCGTTGCTCGCGCTCGTCGAAGATCTTCCCGGCGAGTTCAGCGAACTGCGCGCGCAGCTCATCACGGGAACCTTGCAGGTCACTGAGGCGTTGCTGATGGCTTTCCTGTTGCTCGCGCAATTCGGCGCGCAGGGACGCGGACAAGGCATCCAGGCGGCGCAGTTCGGTTTCCTTGGCGGAACGGTCGAGGTTCCAGGCGTGGGCGGCGTCGCGGGCGTTGTCACGGTCGATCTGCAGCAGTTCGACTTCCCGGCGCACGGCGGCCAGATCAGCCTGTTTGGCAGCGTTGGCCTGGCTCAGGTCGCTGATTTCGTCACGGCTGGCGTCCAACTGCGCGGCGAGCCCTTCCTGGGCCAGTTGTGCGGTGGCCAGGCGCTCTTCGAGCAATTCCCAGCCGGCCATTCGCGCGCTCAGTCGGCGCTGAATCTGCCAGCACAGCCCCAACAGCGGCAACCCAACAGCGGCGAGACCCAGCACAACACTGGTCCAGTCAAAAGCCATAGCGATTCCTGCCGTCACCCGAAAAGAAGAAGGTTAACCAAGCCAGCGCATTGAGGACAGCTCAGTCTTCGATCTGGCCCAGTTCACGCTGGGCGATGCGGTCACCGGCGCGGGCGGCCTGGCGCAGCAGTTCGTGGCCGATACGGCGGTCGCGGGCATTGCCGCACTCGCGGCACATCAACTGGCCCAGACGGCTTTGCGCCACCACCACGCCAGCACGAGCCGGTTGCTTGAGCAAATGCCCTGCAAAATGTTTGACGTTGGGGCTGTGGCCCAGGCGCGGGCTGTCGAGCAACCACAAGGCAACTTTCAGGGAAAAACGCTTGGGTGCGGTAACAACCTGAGGGCTGTCGGTAACAGAAGGTGATACTGAGCGAAACTTCATAAAGCACTGTGGGACAGAACGGAAGGCGCGCCACTCTACTCTTTTTTTCGTACAGGTAAAGCTGAAAAAAGCCTGCACGCCCGTTCTAGAGCAAGCGCTTGGGACAATCCACAGAAGCTGTGGATAACTCAGTGGACAACCGTTCTGTAAGTCCCGCAAAGGCCCATGGAACGGGGGCCGCAGTCAAACTGACGATTTTTTCACCAATAAAAAAAAGCTCGATTTTTCATTGACTTAAATTTTAGTTGCAGGCACCCGGGCGCTTTGCGGGGCGTATGTCAGTTCAGTTACACAGGGCGCCACCAATGTGCACAACTAACCACTCGCCGGTTATATCAACCGCGTTTTTTGCTCAGGCAGCGGCTAAGGAATGTTACCGCAGGCCCAGGACCCGAAAAGTTTTTTGCCTATCACACTTCCTTTCATCGTTTCAATCCGTTACTATCCGCGGCGTTAGTACCAAGCTGAAAGTCAATTCTGGTCGAACAACTCCCTCACGGCACCGCCGACAAAAAGGGATCGACCACCTCGATGGTTTCCAGGTATCACTTGCGACGACACGGCCTTTGAACAATGCAAAGGGTGTCGCGAAGTTTCCATACTCTGAAAGAACCAACCTGCAAATTGATCAGGATCTTCACCCCGGGCCCAGAACCTTTGCCCCTGTTGTGTTGCCTGCCCTCCTAAGTACCTACCTGCCAGCCCAAGCGCGCCAACTTAATAGCGCTTCAAACTGGCTGCTTTGTTCCAGTCGGGTTCTTCGTTCGATCAATGGTGATCAACGTCACTGGAACGTTTTAACGTTGCACGGTTCTTAACCGTGTCATTTGTAGGAACACCAATAATATGTCCACTCAAATCCACACTCAGGATGCCATTCGCACCCTCACCAACGCTTTTGCACCAATGAACTGCCTGATCATGGCCGCTCGCAAAGGCTGCTTCAGCTTTACCCTGGTCAACGAACACGGCATCGCTCGTCACAGCGAACGCCTGTACCCCGATCAATACTCCAGCGCAGAACCGCTGCAGGCCGTGATCGATCGTACTCGCCAGGCACTGGTTGCCTGATCGACCCGAATCGCTGAAACACAAAAACCCCGGTTAAAACCCGGGGTTTTTTATTGCCTGAAATTCAGGCGCGCTAAGTTTAAATTGATATAAACGATATAACTAAATGATAAAAATATTTTAAAAACAGTCCTTTACATCGTAAATATGACACTACACTTCAACTCAAGCGGCATGATCCGCTTCCGGCGGACCTGAGATCCGATTCACCGCTGCCAAGCCCTCGCTCAGGTATCGCCGATTAATTTCATGGATTGAGGCATTTATGGGCATCGCCGCCAGCGAATTGTGTCGTTATGTGATCCGGCCCACCCTGCTTTACCTGGGTCGCCATAACCAGACGGCTGAATCCCTGCTGCTGGGCATCGCCGCCAGCCAGTCGGCGCTCGGCTCAGCCCTGCACGACCGCCGCGGCCATGGCCTCTACAGCATCACCGAGCCGCGCCATCGCGCGCTGTGGGATAACTACCTGGCGCTGGACCCCGAGCGCGCCAGCCTGGTACGCGGACTCGCCAGCCAGCATGCCTTCCTCAGCGGGCCGCAGGTTGAGCTGACGGTCAACCTGCGCTACGCCACCGCCATCGCCTGGCTGCTGGTGGAACAACACCGCCCAAACCTGCCACCGGCCGACGACGTATTGGCGATGGCGCGTATCTGGAAAGAAATATTTCACCCTCAAGGCCGGCTCCGGGATTTCACCCAGGCCTGGCAAACCTGTGTTTCACCCATGAATCACGTCGCCTGTTGACCGGGCGATTTGCAAGATTCGGCTAAAAACGTTGATTTTGGTCGGATTGTCCTACAAAACCGCTCTATCTCCTGTGTTTGAGCCTATAGCGCAAACATAAATTTATTGTTACTTTCCGCAGCGGTGATCACCACGGAGTTCTAATAATGAAAAAAGTAATGCTCAAGACGACACTTAGCCTCGCCGTTGCAATGGCCTCCTCCCAACTGTTCGCGAGCGGCTTTGCCCTCAACGAACAAAGCATCAGTGGGATGGGTACCGGTTTTGCGGGCCGCTCTTCATCTGCCGATGATGCAAGTACTGTTGCTGGCAACCCTGCCGGCATGTCGCGCCTCAAGCGCGATCAAATCACTGGCGGCGTTGCCGCTATCGATGCCAAGACCGACATCAAAAATACCAGCGGTGGCCCACCCGGCAGCACCAACGACGGCGACATGGTTCCCTTTACCAAAGTCCCGATGTTGTTTGCCGTGAAGAAAGCGACCGATGACCTGGCGTTCGGCCTGGGCGTGTATGCGCCGTTCGGCCTGATCACCAACTACGAAGACAGCTTCGGCGGCCGTTACTACGGCAAGAAGAGTGACGTAAAAGTCGTCACCATCCAGCCGACTGTCAGCTACGCCTTCAATGAATACGTGTCCGTAGGTATCGGCCCGACGTTCAACAAAATCAGCGGCAACCTGACCTCGTCTACCCCCCTGGCAGCCACCTTCGGCCGCAATGATGGCTTGGTGGACATCAAGGGTGACGACACCGCGTGGGGCTACAAGATCGGTATCCTGGTGACGCCAACTGCGAGCACCAACATCGGCCTGACTTACACGTCCAAGGTTTCCTACAACCTTTCGGGCCACACCGATATTTCAGGTGCGGGTTTCGGTCCATTCAACGGCAGTCGTTTCGATGCGTCGCTGGACATCACCACGCCGGAATCCTACGACCTCTCGGTTACCCACAAGCTGGATGACCAGTGGACGTTGTACGCAGGTACTACCTGGACTCGCTGGAGCCGCCTGAAAGAAATCACCGTCAACAACCAGGGTGTTTCGCCTGCACTCGGTGGCGCAGCCGGCCCGATCGGCACCATCAACGAGCCACAGAACTGGCACGACACTTGGGCCTCGGCCATCGGTGCTTCGTTCCAGGTCAACAAACAGTGGGTTCTGCGCACCGGTTTCTCGGTTGACCAGTCGCCTACCAACAACACCGACCGCTCGGTACGTATCCCCACTGGCGACCGTAAGGCTGTCAGCTTCGGTGCCGGCTTCAACGCCACCGACGACATCACCATCGACGCGGCTATTTCTTACCTCTGGGAAGAAGAAGTCAACGTCAACCGTACCGGCAAAGGCAATGCTTACAACGCCGAGTACAAAAACAGCGCTTGGGGTTATGGCCTCGGTGCGACGTACAAGTTCTGATTCACGGCGGGCCTGACCGGCTCGCCAGTTGAATATAAAAAAGCCCCGCACTCTTGCAAAAGAGGCGGGGCTTTTTAGTGGGTGCCCATCAGGGTTTCGAAGCCAGCGCCTCTTCCACTGCCTTGATCAGGTCCGGACTATCCGGTTTGGTCAGGCTGGAGAAATTGGCGATCACCTTGCCCTGGCGGTCCACCACGTACTTGTAGAAATTCCACTTCGGCGCGCTGCTCTGCTGCGCCAGCATCTTGAACAGATGCACCGCGTCCGGGCCCTTGACCTTCTGTGGTTCGGTCATGGTGAAGGTCACGCCGTAATTAACGTAACAAACCTTGGCAGTTTCCTCTCCGGTCTTGGCTTCCTGCTTGAAGTCATCGGACGGCACGCCAATTACTTCCAGCCCCTGCCCCTTGTAGCGCTGGTACAACGCTTCAAGCCCTTTGAACTGCGGCGCAAACCCGCAGAAGCTGGCGGTGTTGACGATCAGCAGCGGCTTGCCGGCAAAGCGCTGGCACAGGTCGATGGATTCCTTGGCGCGCAGCTTGGGCAACTGGCCTTCAAGCAACGGCGGGCAATCGGCAGCCATGGCGACACCGCCAAAAGCCACCATCAGAGCGGGTACTGCGAACCAGCGCATCTGCATGTGAGGTGTCCTTGAAAAGTCTCAGACACAGAACTTAACAGATCGCCATGCCCAACTGCATCAATGCCAGGCCGCCCTGTTGCCAGCCCCACCACGCCAGCAGCAGCAAGAGTCCTGCTCCTGCTGCGCCGAGCCAATGCCAGGTCGAATTCATGCCACCCCCATTTGCGCCTGCAAACGTGCCACCGGGCGCTCGCGCACTGGCCAGTTCAGCGCCGCTGCCACCAGGCTCAGGACGATTGCCACCTGCCAGATCAAATCGTAGCTACCGGTTCGATCATAGACCACCCCGCCCAACCAGCCGCCGAGGAACGAGCCCAGTTGATGGAACAGGAACACGATCCCACCGAGCATGGAAAGGTTTCTGACACCAAACAAGGTCGCGACCGTGCCGTTGGTCAGTGGCACCGTGGACAGCCACAGGAAGCCCATCGCCATGCCGAACAGGTAGGCGCTGGTCTGCGTCACCGGCGCCCACAGGAAGATCACAATCACCACCGCCCGCAGCAGGTACAAACCGGTCAACAAACGGGGTTTGGACATGCGCCCGCCGAGCCATCCGGCGGTATAGGTGCCAAAGATATTGAACAGGCCGATCAATGCCAGCACGGTCGTCCCCACCGAGGCCGGCAAGTGCTGGTCCACCAGGTACGATGGCAAGTGCACGCCGATAAACACCACCTGGAAACCGCAGACAAAAAAGCCGAACGCCAGCAGCCAGAACCCTGAATGGGAGCCGGCCTCACCCAAGGCTTCGCGCAAGGTCTGCTGGCCAGCCACCGCAGGCAACGGTCGGTCCTTGAGCATGGTCACCAACGGCACGATCAGCGCCACCATCAGGCCCAGCACCAGCAACGCGGCGGACCAGCCAAGCCAGCCGATCAAACCGAGGGTGCCCGGCAACATGGCGAACTGGCCGAACGAGCCGGCGGCGCTGGCGATACCCATGGCCATGCTGCGTTTTTCCGGCGCCACGGCACGCCCCACCACCCCGAGGATCACCGAGAACGAAGTACCCGACAGGCCAATGCCGATCAGCAACCCGGCACTCAGGGACAGCGACCACGCCGAATCCGAAAGGCCCATGAACACCAGGCCCAGCGCGTAAAGCACACCACCGATCATCACCACCTTGGCGGCGCCGAAGCGGTCGGCCAGGGCGCCGGTAAACGGCTGTGCCAGGCCCCAGATCAGGTTTTGCAGGGCGATGGCAAAGGCAAAGGTCTCACGGCCCCAGCCGAATTCGGCACTCATGGGCGCCAGGAACAGGCCGAAGCCATGTCGCACGCCGAGGGACAACGCGAGGATCAGCGCACTCCCCACAAGGATCCAGCCGCTGGTGCGCCACATCGAGGTCATTTCTTATTCTCCGTTCGCGGGTATATACCCGCTTATCATCGAACAAACTCGCGTCAAGCGAGTTCATCCAGCAAGGCCAACAGGGTTTCGCGCTTTTCGGCGCCCAACTTATCAATCAATTTCTGCTGCGCCGCTTCCCAGGCCGGCAATGCGGCGGCGAGCCGTTCGATACCCGCCTCGGTCAGCAAGACCAGGCGGTTGCGCAAGTCATCGCCCTCCACCAACTGCACCAGGCCCTCGCCTTCCAGCACCCGCAGGTTGCGCCCCAGCGTGCTGCGATCCAGGCCCATGGCGTCGGCCAGGCTGGAAATGCTCGGTTGATCGAGGCGCTGCAGATTACACAGCAAAGAATACTGGGCAACGTTGATCCCGAAGCCGTCGAGAGCGCCGTCGTAATGCCTGCTGACGCCACGAGCGGCGCGACGCAGGTTTGTGCATAAACATTGGGAGGCAAGCATGGAGCGTGTATATACCCGGGATTAATGAAATGCAAGAAAGTGTTACAGCACCAGACTGATCAACACCGCCACTTCCAGCAGCTCCAACAGCGCGCCGGCGGTGTCGCCGGTGGTGCCGCCGAGGCGATTGACCATCAATTGGCGCAAGCCGATAAAACAAAGGGCAGCCACCAGCACGGCAATCCCGCCACTGAAACCGCCGATCAAGATACACGCCAGGCCGCTGAGGATCAGCACCTGTTGGCCGACGATCCGTGGCAAATGATCCGCCAGGGCCTGCCCCAGACCACCGGCGCGCACATAGCGCGTGGTGAGAAACAGCGCCAGCATTGAAGCGCGGCCAATCAACGGTGCAAGGATCAGCGCGGCGCCGTTGTGCTGCTCGATCAATGCCACCAGCGCGGTGAATTTGAGCAGCAACACCAGGCCCAGGGTGACCACCGCGATCGGGCCGCTGCGCGGGTCTTTCATGATGGTCAGGGTGCGCTCGCGGTCACCGAAGCCACCGAGCCAGGCGTCGGCGCTGTCGGCCAGGCCGTCCAGGTGCAGGCCGCCACTGAGCAACACCCACGCGGTCAACAGCAGCGCGGCGTGCAGCAGCAACGGCGCGCCCATCAACACGGCGTTCAAGCCCCACAGCAGTAGCCCGAACAGCAGCCCCACCACCGGATAAAACAGCAACGAACGCCCCAGTTCCTGGGGCTGCGGCATGCCCGGCAAGCGAATCGGCAGGCTGCTGAGAAACTGCAAGGCGATCCAGAACGGCAACATGCTCAGCGTCCTTCCCTTAATACGCCATCCGCCTCGACCTGCAGGCTGAACAGGCCACCATGGCCGACTTCGACATTCAACAGTTGCTCACGCGGCAGGCCACGCGCCTGGGCCAGCAGCAAACGCATGACTCCACCATGGCTGATCAGCAGCACTCGCTGGCCGGCATAGGCTTGATGCAAGCGGCCGACAGCCCCCAAAACACGCGCGGAGAACTGCGAAACCGGCTCGCCCTGCGGCGGCGTGAAACTGTAGGGATCAGCCCAGAACAGGCCCAGCGCGTCGGCGTCGGTTTCCATCAGGGCAGCGGCGCTCTGCCCTTCCCAGGCGCCGAAGTGCAGTTCCTGCAGATCCTTTTCGAGGGTCACCGGCAGATTCAAGCGCGTGCCCAACTCCTCGGCAAACCGCGCACAACGTTGCAGCGGCGAACTGACCAGACGCTCCCAAGGGCCCTGCGCCACCACCGCCTCACGCATCTGCTCCCAGCCCTTGGCCGTGAGCGCATCGTCCAGGCTGCCGCGCAAGCCGCCGCCCAGTTCGGTTTCGCCGTGGCGCAGCAGGTCCAGGCGCAAAGTCATGCCGGGCGATCCGCTACGGCCGCTTCGGCGAAGGTCGCCATCTGCCCGTGCAGCGCGCAGGCCAGGCGCAGCAACGGCACGGCGAGCGCGGCGCCACTGCCTTCGCCCAGGCGCAGCCCGAGTTCCAGCAACGGCTCGGCGTGGAGGCTTTGCAGCACGTGACGATGGCCGGGCTCGGCACCGCGGTGGCCGAACAGCAGCCATTCACGGCAGCCGGGGTTCAGGCGCGTGGCGACCAAGGCGGCGACGGTGCAGATAAAACCGTCCACCAGCACCACGACCCCTTCTTGAGCGCAGGCCAGGTAGGCGCCGACCAGCGCGGCAATTTCAAAGCCGCCGAGGTTGAACAGGGTTTTCAGTGCGTCGTCGCGATCGCCCGCGTGCAGTGCAAGGGCGCGCTCGATGACGGCGACCTTGTGGCTGACACCCTGGGCGTTCAGGCCGGTGCCGGGGCCGGTCAAGTCACTGACCTGGCAATCCAGCAGCGCGCAGGCCAGGGCACTGGCGGAGGTGGTGTTGCCGATGCCCATTTCGCCGCCGATAAACAGTTGCGCACCGCTGGTGATAGCGCGATGCACGCTGTCGCGGCCGGCTTGCAGCGCCAGTTGGCCCTGGGCTTCGGTCATTGCCGGGCCGTTGACGAAGTTGGCGGTACCGAGACCGATATTCAGGTGGCGGACGCCCGGTAGGTTCAACGTCGGGGTGATGGTGCCGAGGTCGACCACTTCCAGCTTGGCGTCGAGTTGGCGCGCAAGCACGCTGATGGCGGCGCCACCGGTGACGAAGTTGTGAAGCATCTGGCCGGTGACTTCCTGGGGGAAGGCGGAGACACCCTCGGCGACGACGCCGTGGTCGCCGGCGAAGATCGCGATCCACAGGTGGTCGACGCTGGGTTTGACCTGGCCCTGGAGGCCGGCCAGTTGGACGGCCACGGCTTCCAGCCGGCCGAGGGAGCCGGCGGGCTTGGTCAGTTGCTGCTGGCGGGCCAGGGCTTGTTCGTGGGCTTGGGGGTCGATCGCCTTGCAGGGGTTGAGCCACCAGGTGTCGGTCATAACGCAGTACCTTTCAAAGTCAGGGGCAGGCCGGCGACGGTCAGGACAACGCGCTGACAACGTTCGGCCAAGGCTTGATGCAGCCAACCGGCTTCATCGACATAGCGGCGAGTCAATTCGCCCAGCGGCACGACACCCATTCCGGTCTCGTTGCTGACAAAAATGATTTCTCCTGGGAGGGTGGCCAGGGTTTGGAGCAAGGCCTCACGCTCTTCTTTGAGACGGTCGGGGTCTTCGAGCATCAGCAGGTTGGTGAGCCATAGGGTCAGGCAGTCAACCAGCAGGCAATGGTTCGGGGTGGCGTTTTCCTTGAGGACACGGGCCAGTTCGATGGGCTCTTCGATCAGGCCCCATTCGGTCGGGCGCCGCTCGCGGTGGTGGGCGACGCGTGCGGTCATTTCGCCGTCCAGGGGTTGGCTGGTCGCTATGTAGGTGACGCTTAGGCCGCTGTCGGTGGCGAGTTTTTCAGCCAGGCGGCTTTTGCCGGAGCGGGCGCCGCCGAGGATCAACTGGAGCATGGGTTGTGCCTCTGTTTTTGACTGTGTGTATATCCGTTATTTAGGTAACGGCGACTATTGGTTCCGCTCTTACAGCGGCTCACTTTTGAAGAGCGCAA
>NZ_JBSVWQ010000134.1:0-16055 GCF_054071215.1 Pseudomonas sp. SDO5522_S412
GCGGAGTGTCAGGCAATGCATCTGTAACTGAACCACCGCCTTCGCGAGCAAGCCCGCTCCCACATTGGGTGCTCGGTCAGCCCGGAGATCGTGTCGGGTCAGCCTTGCGCGGATAGGTTCTTTCCTCCTGAATCCGCCCATCCATGCTGTGAATCCTCAGCGACGCCGTCTTGTCGCTGAGAAACTCCTTCGCCAACTCAACGATTGCCTCCTTGGTCTCTGCCGTTTTCGACGGCCGTGCCGAGCCCTGCTTGGTCAACGCCCAACCGGTGCCGGTCTTGTTGATGTTGTAGGTATCCATGGTCTGCTCCTTCGACTGAATAAACACGGCACGCGGCAAAACCCGCGCCCTACTATTGCGAGCGCGGCTGCCGGGCAGAGTTCAAGGCAGTTGGCGGGCCAGGTTACGGGCGGCCCTACAGGTCAAACCGATCCACTGCCCTGCGCCGCTCATTGTCGTCGCGCACATCGTAGGTGGCGGTGGTCTGGATATTGGTGTGGTGCGCCAGCTTCTGGGCGATCGACAGGTCGTACTCTTCAATGACCCGCGTGATAAACGAACGGCGGAAATCATGGGGCATGATTTTCACGCCGACCTGTTCCCCACGCTGGCGGGCGATGTAGTAAATCGCGTGTTTGGTGATGCGCTCGCGGGTGATATGGCTGCCCCGGCGAATCCGGTTGAACAGGAAACCGTCGTCCTGTTCCCCCGGTTTCAGCTGGCTGCGGCGAAACGCCAGCCATGCCTCCAGCTTGGCAAAGGCCCAGGCCGGTGCGTACTTGATCAATTGCTTGTTGCCCTTGCCGGTAACCTGCAGGCTGCGCTCGTCAAAGTTGACCTGGCCCAGCTCGATGTTCACCGATTCCGACTTGCGCATGCCCGAGCCATACAGGATCCCGATCACCGCCGCATCCCGCAGGCCCTGGGGGCGCGGATCGGCGGCGCAGACTTCCATCAACTCACGAATCAGCGTACGCCGCAGGTTGCGCCCCTGGCTCAGGCGGGTGCCGGCCATGGCCTTGACCGAGCGCATCTTCAGCAGGTGGTCCTGGCTGATCAGGCTCATGCGCCAGGCTTCGTTCATCACCCCGCGCACGGCGTTGACGTACAGCGATGAGGTGTTCGGCGCATACCCGTCTTCCCGCAGCACCGCCACCAGGGCCATGACGTGTTCGGGCTGCAGCAGGTGCCAGTCGATGTCTTCGAGGTTGATGTCTTCAAAGCCCAGGCGGTCGGCAGCGTCCTGCAGCACGTAGCGCATGGTCAGCTGGCTGGAGGGCGCCAGGCGGGTGAGATAGAGGGTCAGCGGGTTGCGGGTAGACTCAGTCAAGGTAGATCAGCCTTTGGATTAAATATGTCGACTAACCATCTGTTTAATCGACATATTTAGTGAATTGGCGAGCGCCGAGTCTAGCGCAGGTCAATCTCCGGGGCTATTCCTGATCGTCTTCCGCCGGGGCTGGCGTCTGCTGCTGGCTCCAGTCGGTGTCCTGCTTCTGCATCAAGGCAAACCAGTGCTGGCGCATGAACTCCAGGTACGGTTTGGGCGCCTTGGCAAAATCTTCTTCGTCGCCGTAACAGCCAGGAAGCGGCAGCTCGGTACCCTGCTCCTTGTACTGGCTGACCAGCGCCTGTTGGGCGGCGATGCTGCAATCCTTGGGCAACGGCATGCCTTGCAGGGCGCCGGCGTCTTCATCCCACCAGCTGGCGCCATAGCGGTCGATGCCGCGCAGGCGGTACTTCTGCGACTTGCCGATGTGCATGATCAGCTTGAAATCATTGGGACTGACGTCACTGGTGCAGGTGCGGCTATACCCCACGGTGACCTGGCTGATGCCATCGCCCAGCAGGTCGGTGACCCGGGTGGCGTCGCTGTTGAAGTGCGCGCCGGCATCGAACTCGCAATGCTGCACGTCGTCGTAGAGCATCCACAGGCGCTTGGGCCGGTCACCGTCGAGCAGGTACTGGGCGGCGTAGACAAAGGCCGACTGCGCACCGTCGTCGTCGCGTTCGCTGACTTGCTCTGCGAGTACCAACAGGTTCTTGCCCTGTTTGTCGCTCCAGACGAAGGCGCCGACCTGTTTACCCCGCACTTCTACGCCATCGGGCACCTGGTCGATGGACGTCAGTGCCACGCCGTCATCGGCCCGCACACTCGTGGCCCAGGCCACCGTCATCAACAACACCATCAACATTGGCCGTAAACGCTGCACGCTATTCATCCGACTGCCCTGGCAAGAGATGGCTTACTTTACCGGCACTTGCGTGGCATTGCAGAGAAGATTCTTCAGGAACCTGCCCGCGTTTAGAAAAAGGCTACCGCCCCTTCTCCCCTCATCGGCACGGCGTTGTCCGTGCTTCTGCTGTTTACCTGAACCCTAGCTGTCTACCTGCCAAAAAAACGACTTTTTCATCTGCGTTTCATATTCGTTGAACATTTTTGCGCTTAATCTTGGCGGCACTACTTGAGAACGAACCGTACTTTGCAGGTTAACTCGTTGATTCCGCTTTACCTTTGAGCATTTTAGTCTTTACTCACGTATGCCATGGAAGACCCACTGTGACCTGTCAGGACTGTCGAATGAATGCCACAAATCAACGCTATCTTTGATCGGATGCCCGGCATCCGAGGCTGACGATAACTGCTGTCTTTACGCTCCAAGTTGCTCTAACCCCCGAGGTAATGAATCTTTGAAACCCTATCCAATTCATTGCGTGTCGATCGTTATCCCGGTCTACAACGAACAAGAAAGCCTGCCTGAACTGCTGCGCCGCACCATGGCCGCCTGCAAACAACTGGCTTACGAATACGAAATCATCCTGGTGGACGACGGCAGCCGCGACAACTCCGCGCAATTGCTGGAAGACGCCGCCGCGCTCGAAGGCAGCAATGTGGTGGCGGTGATCCTCAACCGCAACTACGGCCAGCACGCCGCGATCATGGCCGGCTTCGAGCATTGCCGGGGCGACGTGGTGATCACCCTGGACGCCGACCTGCAAAACCCGCCGGAAGAAATCCCGCGTTTGGTCGAACAGGCCGCCCTGGGCTATGACGTGGTTGCCACCGTGCGCAACAACCGCCAGGACTCGGCCTTCCGCCGCTGGCCGTCGCGCCTGATCAACCTCGCCGTGCAACGCTCCACCGGCGTGGCCATGAGCGACTACGGCTGCATGCTGCGTGCTTATCGCCGCACCATCGTCGACGCCATGCTGGCCTGCCGCGAGCGCAGCACCTTTATCCCGATCCTGGCCAACAGCTTTGCGCGCCACACCACGGAAATCCTGGTGCATCACGCCGAGCGTGAACACGGCGAGTCCAAATACAGCCCGATGCGCCTGATCAGCCTGATGTTCGACCTGCTGACCTGCATGACCACCACGCCATTGCGCCTGTTGAGCATCGTCGGTTTCAGCCTGGCGGCCCTGGGCATGCTCTTCGCCTTTGCACTGATCGTGCTGCGTATCGCTTTCGGCTCCGGTTGGGCCGGCGACGGCATGTTCGTGCTGTTCGCCGTATTGTTTGTGTTCACCGGTGGCCAGTTCATCGGCATGGGCCTCCTGGGTGAATACCTGGGCCGCATGTACAGCGATGTGCGGGCCCGCCCACGGTTCTTTATCGAAAAAGTGCTGCGCAACCAACCGGCAGCACCGGCCGAGACCTTTACGGTCGACGGCCTGACATCCTCCCACACCTCTACTTCTCCTTCCGATCAGGTTTCGTCATGAATTCAAAAGCTGTTGTCTTCGCTTACCACGATATTGGCTGTGCTGGCATTGAAGCCCTGCTCAATGCGGGTTACGAAATTGCTGCCGTGTTCACCCATGCCGATGATCCCAAGGAAAACAATTTCTACGGTTCCGTCGCCCAGCTGTGCGCCCGCAACGGTATCCCGGTGCACGCCCCGGAAGACGCCAACCACCCGCTGTGGATCGAGCGCATCGCCAAGCTGAACCCGGACTACATCTTCTCGTTCTACTACCGCAACCTGCTGAGCGAAGCCCTGCTGGCCACCGCCAAGAAAGGCGCGTTCAACCTGCACGGCTCCCTGCTGCCTAAATACCGTGGCCGCGCACCGGCCAACTGGGTGCTGGTGAACGGCGAAACCGAAACCGGCGTGACCCTGCACCGCATGGTCAAGCGTGCCGATGCCGGCGCGATCCTGGCCCAGCAGAAAGTCGTGATCGAGCGCACCGACACCGGCCTGACCCTGCACGCCAAACTGCGTGACGCCGCCACCAACCTGCTGCGCGACGCCCTGCCGCAACTGGCGCAAGGCAAGCTGACCGAAACTGCCCAGGACGAAAGCAAGGCCACCTACTTCGGTCGTCGCACCGCAGCGGACGGCAAGCTGGACTGGAAAAAACCGGCTGAAGAGCTGTTCAACCTGGTTCGCGCCGTTACCCAACCGTACCCGGGCGCCTTCTGCGCCGTAGGCGAGCACAAGCTGATCGTCTGGAACGCCGAAGTCGTCAAGGGCAACGAAGGCCTGGCGCCAGGCCGAGTGATCAGCGTCAACCCGCTGCGCATCGCCTGCGGTGAAGACTCCCTGGTGGTCAAGTTCGGCCAGCGCAACGAGAACGGCCTGTACCTGGCCGGCCCGTCCCTGGCGGATGAACTGGGCCTGGTGGACGGTTCCGTACTGCGCGGCGCCGAGTCCGGCCGCAAGCCCCGTCGTACCCGCGTGCTGATCCTGGGTGTGAACGGTTTCATCGGTAACCACCTGTCCGAGCGCCTGCTGCGTGACGACCGTTACGAAATCTACGGCCTGGACATCGGCTCCGACGCCATCGAGCGCCTGCGCAGCCACCCGAACTTCCACTACGTGGAAGGCGACATCAGCATCCACTCCGAGTGGATCGAGTACCACATCAAGAAGTGCGACGTGGTCCTGCCGCTGGTGGCCATCGCCACCCCGATCGAATACACCCGCAACCCGCTGCGCGTATTTGAACTGGACTTCGAAGAGAACCTGAAACTGGTTCGCTACTGCGTGAAGTACAACAAGCGCGTGATCTTCCCGTCGACCTCCGAAGTGTATGGCATGTGCCAGGACCAGTACTTCGACGAAGACACCTCCAACCTGGTGGTGGGCCCGGTCAACAAGCAGCGCTGGATCTACTCGGTCTCCAAGCAACTGCTGGACCGCGTGATCTGGGCCTACGGCGACAAGGGCCTGAAGTTCACCCTGTTCCGTCCGTTCAACTGGATGGGCCCGCGCCTCGACCGCCTGGACTCGGCCCGTATCGGCAGCTCCCGCGCCATCACCCAACTGATCCTGAACCTGGTGGAAGGCACGCCGATCCGTCTGTTCGACGGTGGCGAGCAGAAGCGTTGCTTCACTGACATCGCCGACGGTATCGAAGCCCTGGCGCGCATCATTGATAACGACAACGACAACTGCAACGGCCAGATCATCAACATCGGCAACCCGGAAAACGAAGCCAGCATCCGTCAGCTGGGCGAAGAACTGCTGCGTCAGTTCGAAGCTCACCCGCTGCGCAGCAACTTCCCTCCGTTCGCCGGTTTCCGCGACGTGGAAAGCAAGGCGTTCTACGGCACCGGTTACCAGGACGTGGCGCACCGCAAGCCAAGCATCGACAACGCCAAGCGCCTGCTGAACTGGGAGCCTACCGTGGAGATGAGCGAAACCATCGGCAACACCCTGGATTTCTTCCTGCGTGAAGCCATGCTCGAAATCGCGGACAAGCGTTGATGCAAGCGGGTCTACGCATCGACGTCGACACTTACCGAGGCACCCGTGAAGGGGTGCCAAGGTTGTTGGAGTCGCTTGATGAAGCCGGGGTCAAGGCGACCTTCTTCTTCAGCGTCGGGCCGGACAACATGGGGCGCCACTTGTGGCGCCTGATCCGTCCGCAGTTCCTGTGGAAGATGCTGCGCTCCAACGCTGCCGGTTTGTACGGCTGGGACATTTTGCTGGCCGGCACCGCGTGGCCGGGCAAACCCATTGGCCGCGACCTGGGGCACCTGATGCGCCAGGCCAAGGCCGCCGGGCATGAAGTCGGGCTGCACGCCTGGGATCATCACGGCTGGCAAGCCAACACCGGGCGCTGGAGCGATGCACAGCTGATCGAGCAGATTCGCCGTGGCGTCGACACCTTGAGCGACATCCTCGGTGAACCCATCGACTGCTCAGCCGCCGCCGGCTGGCGTGCCGATGAGCGCGTGGTGCAAGCCAAGCAACAGTTCAATTTCCGTTACAACAGCGATTGCCGTGGTACCAGCCTGTTCCGGCCGACCCTGGCGGATGGCAGTGCCGGCACACCACAAATTCCGGTGGACATGCCGACCTTCGACGAAGTCGTGGGACCGGTGGTGGCCGCCAAGGATTTCAATAGCTACATCCTCGACCGCTTCAAGCCGTCGAAGCTCAACGTCTATACGATCCACGCAGAAGTAGAAGGGATTCTGATGGCCAATGATTTTCGCCAGTTGCTCGCCCAGGCAGGGCAGCGCGGCATCGCGTTCAAACCGTTGGGCGACCTGTTGCCCGCCGACCTCACCACCCTGCCCCAGCAACAGCTGGTGCGTGGTGCGTTGAGCGGCCGTGAAGGCTGGCTCGGAGTGCAAAAGGCATGATCCGGCGCTGGGCCTTGCCCCTGCTCCTGCTGGCCTTCGGGGTGTTCTACCTGATCCCGTTGGCCACCCACGGGCTGTGGATTCCCGACGAAACCCGCTATGCGCAGATCAGCCAGGAAATGCTGCTGACCGGCAAATGGGCCTCGCCACACTTCATGGGGATTCGCTATTTCGAGAAACCGGCGGCCGGTTACTGGATGATCGCGCTGGGCCAGGCGATTTTCGGGCAGAACCTGTTCGGCGTGCGTTTTGCCTCGGCCTTGAGCACCGGCTTGAGCATCCTGCTGGTGTATTTCGTGGCCCGGCGTTTGTGGAACGACCCGCGCAAGAGCCTGGTCAGCGCCGTGCTGTACATGAGTTTTGTCAGCGTCGCGTTCCTGGCGGGCTATGCGAACCTCGACCCGCAGTTCACCTTCTGGGTCAACCTGACCGGGGCGGCGCTGTGGTTCTGCTTCGACAGCACCACCACCCGCGGCCGGCTGTGGTCGTGGGCCTTGCTCGGGTTCGCCTGCGGCATGGGGTTCATGACCAAGGGTTTCCTTGCCTGGTTGCTGCCGGTGCTGATCGCCCTGCCCTACGTGCTCTGGCAAAAACGCATTCGTGAACTGCTCACCTATGGCTTGGTGGCCGTGGTGGTGGCGATTGTCGTGAGCCTGCCCTGGGCGCTGATGGTGCATGCCCAGGAACCGGACTACTGGAATTTCTTCTTCTGGCACGAGCACATCCAGCGCTTTGCCGGCGACGACGCCCAGCACTCCGAGCCCTTCTGGTATTACCTGCCGCTGATGGTTGCGTTCACCCTGCCGTGGATGGCGTTGCTGCCGTCCACCGTGAAGCAGGCATGGCTGGAAAAACGCAACAGCAAGGTCGCCTTCCTGCTGCTGTGGCTACTGATGCCGCTGGCGTTCTTCAGCCTGGCCAAGGGCAAGCTGCCGTCGTACATCATGCCGTGCCTGCTGCCACTGGCGCTGCTGATGGGGCATACCCTCGCCGACAAACTGGCCCAGGCCCGTGGCCGCGTACTGCGCATCAACGGCTGGGTGAATCTGGTCATTGGCATATTGGCGTTGCTGGCCCTGACCTGGTTCCAGCTGAAAAAACCGGTGTACGAGCACGGCCAGGAAACACTCAGCCTGGTGCTGGTGTTCGTCTTCCTGTTCGGCTGGATCATCGCCAACCTGCTGCAAGCCGCCCGCCCGTTGCACATGTGGGCCGCACCGGTGATGGGCAGCTGGTTGCTGGTGGCGCTGGTGCCGGCCGCGTTGCCGCACTCGGTGGTTTATAACAAGACCCCCGACCAGTTCATCATCGACCACCTCCAGGAGCTGCAGCCGACCACTGCGTTGCTGAGCAACGACCTCGGCGCCGCATCGGCCTTGTCATGGCGCCTGCAGCGTCCTGAAGTGATGCTCTACAACACCGTTGGCGAAGTGAAATACGGCATCGCCTTCCCGGACACCGCTTACCGCAAGATCGATGCCGCCAGCGTCCAGCAATGGATGAGCGAGGCGCGCAAGCAAGGCTCGGTGGGCGTGGTGATGCGGGTCAAGGGTGACGACGAACGCCAGGAAGTGGACCTGCTGCCCAAAGACGGCAAGCGTTACGAGCAGGGCAATATCGTGATTCTGATCTTCCCGCAGAGCGCGCCATGACCACTCTGCTGCTGTTGTTAGGTGCCTGCCTGCTGACCTGCATGGGCCAGGTGTCCCAGAAGTTTGCCGTGGAAGGCTGGCGTGACCAGCCCGACGGTTGGGCCCTGAAGCTGCGCTCGCCGTGGCTGTGGTCGGCGCTGGTGTGCCTGGGCCTGGGCTTGCTGGTGTGGCTGCTGGTGTTGCAACGCCTGGAAGTCGGCATCGCCTACCCGATGCTGAGCCTCAATTTTGTATTGGTCACCCTGGTGGCGCGCTTTGTGTTCCACGAACACATCGATGGTCGCCACTGGTTCGGCGTGCTGCTGGTGATTGCCGGTGTGGTGCTGCTGGGGCGTCAGGTATGAGTCGCGCTCGCGGTTTTGCCCTGGCCCTGGGCAGCGTGGCACTGGTCAGCGGTGCCCAGTTGGGCATGCGCTGGAGCATGACGCGCCTGCCACTGCCTGCTGAATGGCTGACAGCACTCGACACGGGCGCCATCGACCTCGGCGCGCTGGGCGTGGTGATCCTGGCGATCATCGCCTATGCCCTGTCGATGCTCTGCTGGCTTGGCGCGCTCAAAGACCTGCCGCTGGGCCGCGCCTATTCGCTGCTCAGCATCAGCTACGCATTGGTCTACCTGCTGGCCGCCAGCCTGCCGGTGTTCAACGAACATTTTTCGCTTTCAAAAACTGCGGGAGTGGCCTTGGTCATTCTCGGAGTCCTGACTATCAACTCTCGTCGTGCTAGCACCACAAGTCCCAGGAATGCCCCATGAAAATCAGTGTATTTGGTAGCGGTTACGTCGGTCTCGTACAGGCCACCGTGTTGGCCGAAGTCGGCCACGATGTCATCTGCATGGACGTTGACGAGAAAAAGGTCAAGTTGCTGCAACAGGGCCATGTGAGCATTTTCGAGCCGGGCCTGGCGGCCATGGTCAAGGAAAACCTCGAAGGCGGACGCCTGACGTTTACCTATGACGAAAAACTCGCGGTCGAACACGGCGAAGTGCTGTTCATCGCCGTGGGTACCCCTTCGGACGAAGACGGCTCGGCCGACCTGAAATACGTGCTGTCCGTGGGCGATGCAGTGGCTCGCCACCGTATCGACCCGGTGATCCTCGTGGAAAAATCCACCGTACCTGTAGGCACTGGCGACACTTTGCGTGCGCACATGGAAAAAGCCCTGCGCATTGCCGGCCGCCACCTGGAGTTCGATATCGTCTCCAACCCGGAATTCCTCAAGGAAGGCTCGGCCGTTGCCGACTGCCGCCGCCCGGACCGGATCGTCATCGGCTGCGAACGTGAGGAAGTGCGCGAGGTGATGCGTGAGTTGTATGCACCGTTCAACCGCAACCACGACCGCATCATCTTCATGGACCTGCGCAGCGCCGAACTGACCAAGTACGCCGCCAACTGCATGCTGGCCACCAAGATCAGCTTTATCAACCAGATCGCCGAACTGGCCGAACACCTGGGCGCCGACATCGAAGCCGTGCGCCTGGGCATTGGTGCCGACTCGCGTATCGGCTACCACTTCATCTACCCAGGTTGCGGTTATGGCGGCTCGTGTTTCCCCAAGGACATGCGCGCCCTGATCCACAGCGCCAAGGCCGCCAACTGCTCCAGCGACCTGCTGGAGGCCGTGGAAGCCATCAACCAGCGCCAGAAGAGCAAGCTGTTCGAACGCGCCAATGCATTCTTCAAGGGCGACCTGCGCGGCAAGACCTTCGCCTTGTGGGGCCTGGCGTTCAAGCCCAACACCGACGACATGCGCGATGCGCCAAGCCGGGTGCTGATGGAAGCGTTGTGGGCCGCCGGCGCCAATGTACGTGCGTTTGACCCGGAAGCCATGCAGGAAACCCAGCGCATCTACGGTGATGACCCGCGCCTGATGCTGATGGGCACCCCGGAATCAACCCTGAGTGGCTCTGACGCCTTGATCATCTGCACCGAATGGCAACAGTTCAAGGCACCGGACTTCGACCTGATCCAGCAACGCCTGAAAACCCCGGTGATCTTCGACGGCCGCAACCTGTACGACGGCGAACGCCTGGCACGCAAAGGCATCCAGTACTTCCCGATGGGCCGTGGCGATTCCTGCAACTTGCCGATCCCCCAGCAAAACTGGGCGCCTCAGGCCGAGGAAGCCTAAGACGTGGACAAAGTTCATCCGCCCCTGCTCAGCCCGACGATCCGCCGACACTCATGGGTGCTGGGGCTGCTGGCACTGGCCCTGTTTATCGCAGGCAACTGGAACCAGGCAATCATCGGCTTTGATTCGCGCTTCGTGCTGTTCGCCCAGGAGATGCTGCGCCATGGGCCGGGGTTCTTCCCGACGACGTACGGGCAACCTTATGCCGATTACCTGGCCACCTCGACGCTGATGACCTGGCTGCTGTCCCTGCCCCTGGGGCAGGTCACCAGCCTGACGGCCTGGCTGCCCACGGCCATCGCTTCGGCGCTGCTCGTGGTGCTGGTCTACCGGCTGACGGCGCCCTACTCCCGGCGCTGGGCGCTGCTGAGCATCGCGGTGATGCTGCTCAGCAGCACCTTCATCAGCGAAACCCGCGCGGTGTCCCTCGACCAGATGTTGGCTGCCGTGGCCCTGGCGGTGTTTTACCTGGGTTATGCCCATGACCACTTCGGCGCCGCCAAGCGCCTGCACTGGCTGTTTGCGCTGCTGATCCTGGGGTTTGCAATCCGTGGACCGATTGGCCTGGTCATTCCCACCGGCATGCTGTGCAGCTATTACCTGATCAACCGGCAATGGCGCCAGCTGTTCAGTTTCGGCCTGCTGGCGTTGGCGTTACTGGCGGCGTGCGTGGGCCTGCTGTTGCTGCTGGCCAAGCTCAGTGGCGGTGAAACGTTCATGCAGGACGTAATCCGCATGCAGTTCCTGGGTCGCATGGATGGCACCGAAGGCTCCGGCAGCGCGCTGTATTATTTCAGCAGTTCGCTGGGCAACTACGCACCGGCGTATCCGCTGGCAATACTCGCGCTGGTTGCGATTGTCGCCGGTGGCCGGGAGGACAAGGGCCCGGCGCTGAAGCTGGTGTTGTACTGCCTCGCTGCAGGCTTGATCGTGATGATCGGCTTGTCTGTGCCCCAAGCAAAAAAAGCGCGCTATGTGCTGCCGATGCTGCCCCTGGCGGCAATCATCGCCGCGTACCCGTTCCAGGTGTCGCGAGGCAGACTGTTCGCCGGGCTGCGCTGGCTGATGCTGGGGTTGTGGACGGTCATTCCGGGGCTGCTGATCGCAGGCTTGTTCGTGGCGCGTCACCGCTTCCCCGAGCAGATTGGCAGCCTCAATCCGGTGTTCGGGATCCTGATCGCGATCCAGGTGCTGGCACTGGGCTTGCTGTTCAACCGGCGCCTTCGCTACGTGGGCCCGGCATTCGCCGCGGTATTGGCGGTGTGGCTGGCGTATATCGTGATGGTCGAGCCGCTGGAGCGCCGGTTGTATGACACGCGCACCTTTACCCTCCAGGCCCATGCGCTGACCCAGCTACAACCGGCGCCGCTGGTATTGCACGCACTGGGCAAGGACGCAAAAGCCATCAAGTTCATGGTCAACCTCGATTGCGACCGGGTGCCGTTGTTTACCCAGTTGCCTGCCGACCTGGCGCCGATCCAGGCTCCTGCATGGCTGATCATGAGCCAGTCGGACTATGAAGCGTTGAGCGACCCGCGTTTTCGTTCACTGCAGCCGGTACTGACCGGCCAGTTCGACAAGAACCCCTACGTACTGCTGCATTTGATCAAACCCGCACAACCTTGATACAGGGCGCGAGATAAGCGGAACCAACCGCTTATCCCGCGCCAGTACATTCAGTAGTTATAAATCCAAGTGTATGTAAGAAACTTCTTTGCCCATTCAACTTCGAAACTTTTAGCGTAGCAACTATCGAGAAACATCCTACGCATCTATACGCTGCTACCGATAAGACGCCCTCTTCCCGCCCCTAGCCCTCGACTGTAGACTCGCCTGCCAAGCGAGTTAATTATTTAATACCTTTTAACTATTTTCAGAAGTTCCAAAGGTGCGGTGTAAGGCATTCCTGTTACTTTCGAAAGAAACTCGACGAACGTAGCAGCAAGCCATCAATCAAGACATGCCCCGCTTAAACGAACAGTCGAAATAACAATAAAGACGTTTTAAACAGCATTCAGCGCTGCCGTTTATTTCATTTAGAGGAATGTTTTGTGTCCGACCGTCGATTGCCCGACCCCTCAACCTCTGACGCTGTCGCGCCTTTGTCCCGCGACAGAGTGAATGCGGGTTACATCCCGCTGCCAAAACTGGATCGGCTCATGGAACTGCGTGATGCACTGGTGGTGCTCAAGGGGCCATTGGCCAACAATCCATCGCTGCGGGAAAATGTACAAAACCTGCTGATCAACGAGGAAACCGATGACCGTGTGCTGGGCAAGATCAGCAACCCCATGCCACCGCCAACCCGCCTGATACCGTTTGGCTGACACGTTTTACTGCAAAAATACTGCACTTGACCTGCATTAATATGCATTGGCAGCAGTCTTCATCGATTGGCACACTGCGCAGGTTCCTCCCCCAAATGCAGGAACTTCTTTAAAGGGCTTTTCCGGGAAACCAGGCAAGCCTTTTTTTTCGCCCGCTTTTCACGGATCGTCTGTCAATGCTCGCTCGCTGGTTACCCGCTGCCATCAATACCCGCCCTGCCGAATGGAGTCGTGCCGCCATCGGCATGGCCCTGGGCACACTGTTCAGCGTCTGGCTGTGCACCCAGGTGTTCGGCACCGAGGTGGCCCTGCACCTGATAGGCCCGCTGGGAGCCTCGGCGGTGCTGCTGTTTGCCGTATCCTCCGGCGCGCTGGCCCAGCCCTGGTCGATCATCGGCAGCTACCTGTGTGCCGGGATTGTTGCGCTGCTGGTGGCCCGGGTATTGGGCCGAACGCTGGGCAGCGCATGCCTGGCTGCCGGGATGACCGTGATCCTGATCTGCTGGCTGCGCTGCCTGCATCCACCGGCGGGCGGCCTGGCCATGAGCCTGGTGCTGGCTGACCCTGCCTCGATTGCCATGGGCTGGCACGAACTTGCCGCAGTCATGCTGGGAGCCACAGCCTTGTTGGCCTGCGCGCTGGCCTACAACAACGCCACGCGCACGCGTTACCCCAAGGGCACCCGCGAACCGGCTGCGCCGATCTTTATGCCAATGGCCACCGAAAACCCCGGGATCAGCGCCGAGGACCTCAAGCAGGCCCTCGCCGAGCGCGAGCAGTTCCTGGACGTTACCCCGCAGGAGCTGGAAGAGCTGATCCAGGCCAGCGAGCGGTATGCCCGGCGGCGCACCATCGGCGCGGTTTTCCAGCGCCAAGGCCAGCCTCCTCCATAAGGCAAAAATGCAAAAACGACCTGCATGATTCCGACTTGTACTGGGCAAATTTGCACTGGTACGATCGCGAGATGGTTCGCCCGCGAACATCTTGATAAAGAACAATAAAAGCAGGGAGTTAGAGATGACTGCTCAGGTTTCATCCGAGGCAAGCAGCGCCGGGATTGTGCAAGACGAGGTCCTGGCGCACGTACGCAACCATATTGGCCACCTGACCCTCAATCGCCCCGCAGGCCTTAACGCCCTCACCCTGGACATGGTCCGCAGCCTCAGCCGGCATTTGCAGGCGTGGGCGGACGATCCCCAGGTGCATGCCGTGGTGTTGCGCGGTGCCGGTGAAAAAGCCTTCTGCGCCGGCGGCGACATTCGCTCGCTGTACGACAGCTTCAAGAGCGGCGACACCCTCCACGAAGACTTCTTCGTCGAGGAATACGCCCTCGACCTCGCCATTCACAACTATCGCAAACCGGTCCTGGCACTGATGGACGGCTTCGTCCTTGGCGGTGGCATGGGCCTGGTGCAAGGCGCCGACCTGCGGGTGGTCACCGACCGCAGCCGCCTGGCAATGCCCGAGGTGGCCATCGGGTATTTCCCTGACGTGGGCGGCAGCTATTTCCTGCCGCGCATTTCCGGGGAACTGGGGATCTACCTCGGGGTGACCGGCGTGCAGATTCGCGCCGCCGACGCCCTGTATTGCGGCCTGGCGGACTGGTACCTCGACAGCACCCGGCTTGCCGACCTCGACCAGCGCCTGGACCGCCTGGAATGGCACGATTCTCCCCTCAAGGACCTGCAAGGCCTGCTGGCCAGCCTCGCGGTGCAACAATTGCCCGACGCCCCTCTGGCGGCGCTACGCCCAGCCATCGATCACTTCTTTGCCTTGCCGGACGTGCCGAGCATCGTCGAGCAATTGCAGCAAGTCACCGTCGCCGACAGCCATGACTGGGCATTGACCACCGCCAGCCTGATGCAGACGCGCTCCCCCCTGGCCATGGCCGTGACCCTGCAGATGCTGCGTCGCGGGCGCCACCTGCCGCTGGAGCAGTGCTTTGCCCTGGAACTGCACCTGGACCGCCAATGGTTTGCCCGTGGCGACCTGATCGAAGGCGTCCGCGCCCTGCTGATCGACAAGGACAAAACCCCTCGCTGGAACCCTCCAACCCTGCAGGCGTTGGAGGCTGATCATGTCGAAAGCTTCTTCCGCGACTTCGACAAGAACGGGAACTAAATCATGCAAGATATTGAATTTACAGAAGAACAAGTGATGATCCGCGACATGGCGCGGGACTTTGCCCGTGGCGAAATCGCCCCCCACGCCCAGGCTTGGGAAAAGGCCGGCTGGATCGACGATGCCCTGGTCGCCAAGATGGGCGAGTTGGGTTTGCTGGGCATGGTGGTGCCTGAAGAATGGGGCGGCACCTACGTCGACTACGTGGCCTACGCCCTGGCAGTGGAAGAGATTTCCGCTGGCGACGGCGCTACCGGCGCACTGATGAGTATCCATAATTCAGTGGGTTGCGGGCCAATCCTCAACTACGGCTCACAAGCACAAAAGGAAACCTGGCTGGCGGAACTGGCCAGCGGCCAGGCCATCGGTTGCTTCTGCCTTACCGAACCCCAGGCCGGTTCCGAAGCGCACAACCTGCGCACCCGTGCCGAACTGCGGGACGGCCAGTGGGTGATCAACGGCGCCAAACAATTCGTCAGTAACGGCAAGCGCGCCAAGCTGGCGATCGTGTTTGCAGTGACCGACCCGGAGCTGGGCAAGAAAGGCATCTCGGCGTTCCTGGTGCCGACCAACACCCCGGGCTTCGTGGTGGACCGTACCGAGCACAAGATGGGCATTCGTGCCTCCGACACCTGTGCCGTCACCCTCAACCAGTGCACCGTACCGGAAGCCAACCTGCTGGGTGAACGCGGCAAGGGCCTGGCCATCGCCCTGTCCAACCTCGAAGGCGGACGCATCGGGATTGCCGCCCAGGCGCTGGGTATCGCCCGTGCCGCCTTTGAGGCCGCGCTGGCCTATGCCCGTGACCGGGTGCAGTTCGACAAGGCGATCATCGAGCACCAGAGCGTGGCCAACTTGCTGGCCGACATGCAAACCCGCCTGAATGCGGCGCGCCTGCTGATCCTGCATGCCGCCCGATTGCGCAGTGCGGGCAAGCCATGCCTGTCGGAGGCCTCCCAGGCCAAGCTGTTTGCCTCGGAAATGGCCGAGAAGGTGTGCTCTTCAGCCATGCAGATTCATGGGGGTTATGGCTATCTGGAGGACTACCCGGTGGAGCGTTACTACCGGGATGCGCGGATTACCCAGATTTACGAGGGCACCAGCGAGATTCAGCGGATGGTGATTGCCAGAGAATTGAAAAACTACCAGCTGTAACAGGTATTTCGCAGAACCAATGTGGGAGCGGGCTTGCTCGCGAAGGCGGTGGATCAGTCGATACATCGGGT
>NZ_JBSVWQ010000135.1:0-16042 GCF_054071215.1 Pseudomonas sp. SDO5522_S412
CGGTCGCCTCGTTGGATCTGAATATACCGCTTTCGCGAGCAAGCCCGCTCCCACATTGGAGCTGCGTGTTAGAACAAATCGATCGGCGCCGCCTCGTCCGCCGGCAGCGGGCTGCCCGGTGCAACACCATTGCCCAGCTCGTTGACCGACGGCGGCGTGTCCTCGCTCTTGAACAGCTCGAAGTACGCATTCGGCGTGCTCGGCGCTGCTGCACGGCCGCTGACCGGGTCGATCCGCAGGCTCAGGATGCCTTCCGGTTCCGGCTGGGTATGCAGCGGCATATCCTTCAGCGCGGCGCCCATGTAGCTCATCCAGATCGGCAGCGCGACAGTGCCGCCGAACTCCCGGCGACCGAGGCTTTCCGGCTGGTCGTAACCGGTCCATACGGTGGTCACGTAGTCGGCGTTGTAGCCGGAGAACCAGGCATCCTTGGAGTCGTTGGTGGTACCGGTCTTGCCGGCGATATCGGCACGGCCCAGGGCCAGGGCGCGACGCCCCGTACCTTTCTTGATCACGTCTTCCAGGATGCTGTTGAGGATGTAGGTGGTACGGCCATCCACAACGCGTTCGGCTACCGCCGGCGCTTGTGGTGCGGCGGGAGCACCGGCTGCCGGGGCTTCGCCTGGCGTCGGCTCGATGGTGATGCCGCCGTTGGCCGGTGCTGCCTGGCCGTCAGTGGCCGCGACGCCATTGACCACGTCGCCCGGGACCCGTGGTGGGTTGGCGGTGAACAGGGTTTCGCCGCTACGGCTTTCGATCTTGTCGATCAGGTACGGGGTGATCTTGTAGCCGCCGTTGGCAAAGGTGCTCCAGCCGGTGGCGATTTCCATCGGCGTCAGCGTGGCGGTACCCAGTGCCAGGGACAGGTTGGGCGGCAGGTCCGACTTGTTGAAGCCGAAGCGGGTGATGTAGTCGATGGTCTTGCCTACGCCCATCGCCTGCAGCAGGCGGATCGACACCAAGTTACGCGACTTGTACAGCGCCTCGCGGACGCGGATCGGGCCGAGGAAGGTGTTGGTGTCGTTCTTCGGGCGCCAGACCTTGTCCAGGTACTCGTCGACGAACACGATCGGTGCATCGTTGACCAGGCTGGCGGCGGTGTAGCCGTTATCCAGTGCAGCGCTGTAGATGAACGGCTTGAAGCTGGAACCCGGCTGGCGCTTGGCCTGGGTGGCGCGGTTGTAGTTGCTCTGCTCGAAGGCAAAGCCGCCGACCAGGGCACGGATTGCACCGTTCTGCGGGTCAAGCGACACCAGCGCGCCCTGTGCCACGGGCACCTGGCTGAATTTCAGGCTGTCGTCCTTCTGGCGCTGCACGCGAACCAGGTCACCGACCTGGGCCACGTCCGACGGCTGCTTGGGCATCGGGCCCATGCTGTTGGTGTTCAGGAACGGGCGGGCCCATTTCATGCTGTCCCACGACACATGCTCTTCGCCGGTGCGCGTCAGTACCTGCACGCCATCTTTCTTCACCTGGGTGACGATGGCGGGTTCAAGGCCGCTGATCGGGCGCTGTTTGCCCAGCTCGACGGTCCAGGCGCTCAGGGTCTTGCCCGGCAGGCGCGATTCAGGGCCGCGGTAGCCATGGCGCTGGTCATAGGCGACCAGGCCGTCGTGTACCGACTTGTTGGCGATTTCCTGCAGGTTGCTCGGAATCGTCGTGGTCACGCGGAAACCTTCGGTGTACGCCTCGCTGCCATAGCGGCCGACCATCTCGGCACGGGCCATTTCGGCGATATACGGGGCATTCACTTCCGGGGTCGGCACGTGATAGCTGGCGTTCAGCGGCTCGGCCACCGCACTTTCGTACGCGGCCTGGTCGATCTTGCCCAGCTTGTACATGCGGCCCAGGATCCAGTCGCGGCGCTCTTTGCTGCGCGCCGGGTTGGCCAGCGGGTTAAAGCGTGAAGGCGCCTTGGGCAGGCCGGCAATCATCGCCATCTGCGCCAGGCTGGCGTCACGAATCGACTTGCCGTAGTAAACCTGTGAAGCCGCCTCAATGCCGTAGGCGCGGTTGCCCAGATAGATCTTGTTGACGTACAGCTCAAGGATCTCATCCTTGGTCAGCTGACGTTCGATCTGCAACGCCAGGAGGATTTCCGTGGCTTTGCGGGAAAAGCTGCGTTCGCTGGTGAGGAAGAAGTTCTTCGCCACCTGCATGGTGATGGTGCTGCCACCGGATTGAATGTGTCCGCTTTTTACCAACTGCGTGGCCGCCCGCACCAGGCTGCTTGGGTCGACGCCATAGTGATTGGCGAAGTTATCGTCTTCAGCCGACAGCAGGGCGTTGATGAAATTGGGTGGAATGTCGGCGAAACGGATCGGTGTGCGGCGCATTTCGCCGAACTCCGCGATCAGTTTTTCATCGCTGCTGTAGACCCGCAAAGGAATCTGCAACTGGATACTTCTCAGGGCCTCTACGGAGGGCAAACCCGGACTAAGGTAGAGATAGGCCCCGCTGAGCACGAGCATCAGCCCGCAGACGATCGCGACAATGGAGTACCCGAAAAACTTCAGCAGACGAATCAAGGCTTTTGGATTTCCAAGGAAAAGAATGGGTTAGGCGTCGGGGCATGCACGGCAAGTGGTGGATCGACCCGGCCAGCAGATAAACGCGGGAAAAAACGCTGGGCATTAAAGCATTTTTCGGCTTCGGGCGTCATTCGCGCCGCTCATACAAGCCGACCGAATGCAGGAAGCCTGGCGGCAATCAGTCCGTAAGACAGGGAAAGTTTTGGGGAGTTTTATGAGAAAGGGATTTTTCAGGCGAAAAGCCGATGCCGTCCTGGGTGTCGACATCAATGACACCGGCGTCAGGCTGGTGGAGCTGGAGGCGTCAGGCACTGGCTACAGCGTTCGGGGCTACGCCATGCAGCAGTTGCCGGCCCATGCGGTGGTCGACAGCAGCGTGGTTGATTTCGATGCCGTCGCGCAGGCACTTTCCCGGGCGCTGGTACAGGCGCATACATCACTCAGGCATGCCGCCGTGGCCGTGGCAGGGCCCTCGGTGATTACCCGCGTGCTGGAGATGGACGCGGGGCTGACGGATGCTGAAATGGTGCGTCGAATCCATGGGGAAGCAGACCAGTACATTCCTTATCCGCTGGAGGATGTGGCTATCGACTTCCAGGTGCAGGGCCCGTCGGCCCATGACCCGCAAAGCGTCGATGTGCTGCTGGTTGCCTGCCTCAAGGAACAGGTGGAGGCCCGTGAGGCGGTTTTGGCCCTTGCGGGGCTGGCGACGCGGATAGTGGATGTCGAAGCATTTGCATTGGCTCGCGCGGGCAGGCAGGCTTCGGACAGCATCACGCCGGGCCGTCGTGTCGATGGCGCGCAATGGGCCGTGGATGCCCAGGGAATGGGAGTGGCCTGCGGGCTGGCCCTGAGGAGTTTCGACTGATGACACGAATCAACCTGTTGCCGTGGCGCGCAGAACGGAATGAGCGGCGGCGCAAATATTTTCTGGTGTTTTTGGCGGGGGCTGCAGCGGTGGCGCTGGCTGCGGTTTGGCTGGCAGACCAGGTGATCGACCGTGCAATCGATCGGCAGTTGGCTCGCAATAACCAGTTGAGCCAGGGTGTCACCGGGCTCGACTCGCGGATCAAGGCCATCGACGAACTGCATGAGCAGCGCCAGCAGTTGATGGAACGGATGAAAGTTGTGCAGGGTTTGCAGGACGATCGTGCGGCGGGTGCTCAGTTGCTGGACCAGTTGGCCCGTGCCGTGCCGGACGGGGTGCAGTTGCGCGAAGTGAGCGTCGACGGCGGTTCTGTTTCCATCAGCGGCACGGCCGGATCGAACCGGGACATTGCTCAGTTCATGCGAGGCCTCGAAGCTGCCGAAGACTTGGAAGCGCCCCGGCTTCAACGGGTTCGCGGCGCGCAGGAGGGCGACGACAATGGCTTCCAGTTGACGGTTCGCCATGGTCACTCGGATGAGGTGCGCCAATGAGAGGGGCGTCAGGCCTGCCAGGGCTGACGGAATCCGATATAACCCAGCTCTGCCAGAACGCCGCCAACTGGCCCTTGCCGGGCAAGGCGTTGCTGGCTGGCGCGGTGGTTTGCCTGCTGTGGGCAGTGGGCAATACCTTCTACTTGAGTGGGGCGCGGGAGCAACTGCGCCAGCTTGAGTCGCAGGAAGTGGCGCTTGAACAGCAGGTCGCGCTGAAAACCATCCAGGCTGCCGGCCTGGAGTCCCTGGTCCGCGAATTCGAAACAACGCGAGGCCATTTCGCCAACCTGTTACGGCGGTTGCCTGCCGACACCCAGGTACCCGGCCTGCTTGAAGATATTGGCCGCCTGAGTGCCGCCAATGGCTTGGTGCTGGAGGCCATCGAACTTCGGGATGACCAGCCTCGCGCCCTGTACATCGAATCGCCCATGCAGATTGGCGTCACCGGGACTTTTCACGACCTGGCGGCGTTCATCAACGGCATGGCCAGCTTGCCGGGAATTGTCACGGTGCATGACTTGGCATTCAGTCCTGTCGATCCCTCGGTGTTGCATCTCAGTCTGGTAGCCAGGACCTATCGTCACAACCGCCAGGCGGGCGATGACCTGGAGGTTGATTTGCACCCGCCGGCACAGGCTGTCGCCGAGCCCGGGCCGCAGCAAGTGGCGTACGATTTTGCAGCCTTGCGCGACCCTTTCCAGCCGCCCTCTCGCCAACTGGTTCGACCCGCCGGGCGACCGGCTGCCGGACCTGATCTCGCCAGGCCTCGCGGAATCCTCGAAGGCTTCGCCGTGGAGCAGTTCGAAATGGTCGGGACCTTGTCCCTGGGGGCTCAAACCTTCGCCCTGCTGCGCGGAGCGTCGTCTGTCCATCGGCTGGCAATCGGCGATTACCTGGGCCCGGATCACGGGCGCATCACGGCGATTCATGACTCCCATGTCGAACTGGCCGAGCTTTTCCCGGATGGCCAGGGCGCGTGGCTGGAACGCTCGCAAACCCTTGCACTGAACGCTAACTCATAACGGAAACAAACAATGAAAAGGACTTTTTCGTCCTTCGGTGTGGCGCTATGGATAGCGTTCACGGCACCGATGGTCATGGCTGTGCCCAATCGAATCGACTTGATTCACCTGCCGCCACCTGGCAATGCGCCCCTGAGTACCGGGCAAGTGGCGTTCACCGGGGACAAGCTGTCCCTCAACTTCCAGAACATCGAGTTGCGCGCGGTGCTGCAGCAGATTGCTGACGTTGCCGGCCTCAATCTGGTGACCAGCGACGACGTGCAGGGTTCGATCACACTGCGCCTCAAGGACGTGCCCTGGGACCAGGCCCTGGACCTGGTGCTGCAAACCAAGGGGTTGGATAAACGTGTGACGGCCAATGTGCTGCTGGTCGCGCCGGCCGAGGAGTTGGCCGCCCGCGAGTTGCTGGCGATGGAGTCGCGCAAGCAAATGACTGAGTTGGCACCGCTGCGCCGCGAGTTGCTGCAAGTCAATTACGCCAAGGCGTCGGACCTGGCCAAGCTCTTCCAGTCGGCCGTGGGCCTGGAAGGCGCCACCGATGAGCGCGGCTCGGTGGCGGTGGATGACCGCACCAACAACATCATCGCCTACCAGACCCGGGAGCGGCTGGAGGAGCTGCGCACGATTGTGGCGCAACTGGATATTCCGGTAAGGCAGGTGATGATCGAGGCGCGGATCGTCGAGGCCAATGTGGATTACGACAAAAGCCTTGGCGTGCGCTGGGGCGGGCAACTGAATCGGGGTAACTGGAGCGCTGGCGGGATCAGGAAACCGCTGGCCGAAGGCACCGAGCCGCCTGAAATCCCGCCCAGCTCGCCGTTTGTGGACCTGGGGGCGGTCAACGGCAGCGCCGGCCTGGGTGTCGCGTTTATCACCGACAACCTGCTGCTGGACCTGGAACTGACCGCCATGGAAAAAACCGGCAATGGTGAAATCGTTTCGCAGCCCAAGGTCGTCACCTCCGACAAGGAAACCGCGCGAATCCTCAAGGGCACCGAGATTCCCTATCAGGAGTCCAGCTCCACCGGCGCGACCTCGGTGTCGTTCAAGGAGGCCTCCTTGTCATTGGAAGTGACCCCGCAAATCACCCCGGACGGCTGGGTGATCATGGAGGTCAAGGTCACCAAGGACGAGCCCGACTACCTGAACAGGCTCAACGATGTGCCGCCGATCAAGAAAAACGAGGTCAATGCCAAGGTGCTGGTCAAGGACGGGGAGACCATCGTGATCGGTGGGGTTTTCTCCAATACTCAAAGCAAAGTGGTAGATAAAGTGCCATTTTTGGGCGATGTGCCGTATCTTGGCCGCCTTTTCCGGCGGGATGTGGTTTCGGAGAAAAAATCCGAGCTGCTGGTATTCCTGACTCCGCGTATTATGAATAACCAGGCGATTGCTGTGAGTCGTTGATTCTGTGCGAAATTTGATTCTTGTAGGACCGATGGGGGCTGGAAAAAGCACCATCGGCCGTTTGCTGGCCAAAGAGCTGCGCCTGCCATTCAAAGACTCCGATAAGGAAATTGAATTGCGCACGGGCGCCAATATCCCGTGGATCTTCGATAAGGAAGGCGAACTGGGCTTTCGCGACCGCGAGCAGGCGATGATTGCCGAGCTGTGCGGCTGCGATGGCGTGGTATTGGCCACCGGCGGTGGCGCAGTGATGCGCGACGAGAACCGCCGGGCGCTGCACGCCGGCGGTCGCGTGGTTTATCTGCACGCGTCTGTCGAGCAGCAGGTGGGCCGCACCGCTCGCGACCGCAATCGCCCATTGCTGCGCACCGCCGACCCGGCAAAAACCCTGCGGGACCTGCTGACGCTGCGCGACCCGCTTTATCGGGAAATCGCCGATCTGGTGGTGGAAACCGATGAGCGGCCGCCACGAATGGTGGTTCTCGACATTCTCGAGCGCCTGGCACAGTTGCCACCCCGTTAAAGCCAGGGCCGAAATGCGCTATCCTCGGCGGCGCGTCATGACCGTCCGAGTTGTGGCGTAGAGCCATCAGGCAGCGTCAGATCCCGACGTTGCCGACAACGTTAATGTAGGGCAGGACGCCTGCTTTCATCTTCAACGCGGGGACACATGCAGACACTTAAGGTCGATCTTGGCGAGCGCAGCTACCCGATCCATATTGGCGAAGGTTTGTTGGACCAGCCCGAGTTGCTCGCACCGCATATTGCCGGGCGGCAAGTGGCGATCATCTCCAATGAAACGGTCGCGCCGCTGTATCTTGAGCGTCTGAGCCGCAGCCTGGCGGCGTACTCGGTGATCTCGGTGGTGCTGCCGGACGGCGAGGCCTTCAAGACCTGGGAAACCCTGCAACTGATCTTTGATGGCCTGCTGACGGCCCGTCATGACCGGCGCACCACGGTGGTGGCCCTGGGTGGCGGTGTGATCGGCGACATGGCCGGCTTTGCAGCCGCCTGCTATCAGCGCGGCGTGGACTTTATCCAGGTACCGACCACCTTGCTGTCCCAGGTCGATTCGTCGGTGGGCGGCAAGACGGGCATCAACCACCCGCTGGGCAAGAACATGGTCGGCGCGTTCTATCAGCCGAATGTGGTGCTGATCGACACTGCCACCCTCAATACCCTGCCACCCCGCGAGCTGTCGGCGGGCCTGGCGGAAGTCATCAAGTACGGGCTGATCTGCGACGAGCCGTTCCTGACCTGGCTGGAAGAACACGTCGACGCCCTGCGCGCCCTCGACCAGGTGGCACTCACCGAAGCGATTTCCCGCTCCTGCGCCGCCAAGGCGCTGGTGGTGAATGCCGACGAACGTGAGTCCGGCGTGCGCGCCACCTTGAACCTCGGCCACACCTTCGGCCATGCGATCGAGACCCACATGGGCTATGGTGTGTGGTTGCATGGAGAGGCCGTAGCGGCTGGCACAGTGATGGCATTGGAGATGTCGCAACGCCTGGGCTGGATCAGCGCCCAGGAGCGTGATCGCGGGATCCGCCTGTTCCAGCGCGCCGGGTTGCCGGTCATTCCTCCCGAGGAGATGACCGAGGCAGATTTTCTCGAACATATGGCAATAGACAAGAAAGTGATCGACGGTCGACTGCGACTGGTGCTGTTGCGCCGAATGGGCGAAGCGGTAGTGACCGACGATTATCCGAAAGAGATTTTACAGGCCACGCTGGGAGCGGATTACCGCGCCCTGGCCCAGCTTAAAGGTTAATAAGATCCCGATGACTAGTTTGCATGCCGACGAGGCGTTCCTCGGCCATTACCAGTTAAGCCACGACCCTTTTGCTCCTCGGGTGCCTGGTTTCAAGTTTTTCCCTGCGCAACGCAAGCCGGTGCTGGGACAACTGCACCACCTGGCGCGCTACAGCCAGTTGCTGCTGGTGGTCACCGGCCCATTGGGCAGCGGCAAGACCTTGCTGCGCCAGGCGCTGGTGGCCAGCACCAACAAGCAATCGGTACAGAGCGTGGTGGTTTCCGCCCGTGGTGCCGGTGATGCGGCAGGCGTGTTGCGTCAAGTGGCCCAGGCCCTCGACGTGTCCACTGCCGAGCCGAATGCGATCCTCAAGCAAGTGGTGCAACTGGGCCTGACCGGCCAGGAAGTCTACCTGCTGGTGGATGACGCCGAGCAGCTCGACGAATCTGCCCTGGAAGCGTTGCTGGCCCTGGCGGCCGGTACGCCTGAAGGGCGCCCGCATGTGTTCCTGTTTGGCGAGTCTTCGCTGATCGCCGAACTTGAACAGATCAGCGGTGAGCAGGAGCTGTTCCACGTCATCGAACTGCAGCCTTACGAAGAAGAAGAAACCCGCGAATACCTGGCCCAGCGGCTGGAAGGCGCAGGGCAGGGCATCGAACTTTTCTCCGCTTCGCAGATCTCTGATATTCACGAAAGCTCCGACGGCTGGCCTGGCACCATCAACCAGGTTGCCCGGGATGCCATGATCGAAGCCATGATTGCCAGCCGCTCAGCGGTAAAGCGTCCAAAGATGGGGTTTACTATGCCGAAGAAACACGTATTGGCAATTTCTGCCGTTGTCGTGGTTGCCGTCGCCGCCGCCTGGTTGATTCCAGGTCGCAACAAGGCACCGACCACCGCTGGCGCGCCAACCGAACAGGCGCAGTTGCCACTGGGCAAGCCAACACCGAACGTTGAGTTTGCCAACTCCGGCCAACCCACCAACCTGCCAATGGTCGGCCAACCGGTGATGCGCGGCCCGCTCGCCGAAGAAGCTGGCGGCATCTCCGAAGGCGACGATGGGGTGCCCGTGGAAGGCTCCAGCGCCACGCCGCCGACCGTGACCACCACCGCGCCACCTGCGGGCGTGCCAGCCGGTCAGCCAGCGGCCAAGCCGACGCCAGCGCCAGCCCAGGTCGCCACCGCCAAGCCTGCGCCTGTGGCCAAGCCGGTCGCCCCGGCGCCTGCGGCCAAACCGGCTCCAGCCGCCAAGCCTGCCGAAAAACCGGCCGTCGTGGCCAAGGCCGCGACTGGCGCTGCCGGCAGCAGCTGGTATGCCAGCCAGCCTACCGGTAACTTCGTGGTGCAGATCCTCGGCACCAGCTCCGAAGCCAACGCCCAGGCGTTCGTGAAAGAGCAGGGCGGCGAGTACCGTTATTTCAAGAAAGTGCTCAACGGCAAGCCTCTCTACGTGATCACTTACGGCAACTTCTCCAGCCGTACAGCAGCGGAATCCGCTATCAAGGCCTTGCCAGCGAAGGTTCAGGCTGGTAAACCTTGGCCTCGCACTGTCGCCAGCGTTCAACAAGAACTGGCAACAACTCGCTGAAGATCCGGCGGCCTTACCCAGGCCGCCCTCTCGGCACCTCAAAAAAAACAACACAGCGTGCAGCCCTGAAGGCCGCGCGCTTTGTGGTGTCTGCGTCACAGTGGCTTTTGAGTCGTAGCGGTCAAAATTAAAAAAGTTTTGACTAGCACAGCATATCGCTTTAAACCTTTCATAAATGCGACATAGATTTGCGACATTTCGTCGCTAAATTTGTGAGCGTCTGTGTCGGTGTGTACAATGACCTCCCTTTTGCCCCCGCTAAGCCGGCGTACGTTCGGCGTGGAAGGTAACCGGTTGAATTGAAAAGAAATTTGCCTCGGAATAAGAGGCAGCCTGGTGAGAAAGTGTCTATGAAAGCAGGTCTGTACCAACCCGATGAATTCAAGGATAACTGCGGTTTCGGCCTGATAGCCCACATGCAGGGCGAGCCCAGTCATACCCTTTTGCAAACGGCCATCGAGGCCCTGACCTGCATGACCCACCGCGGTGGGATCAACGCCGACGGCAAGACCGGTGACGGTTGCGGCTTGCTGATTCAAAAGCCCGACCAGTTCCTGCGCGCAGTCGCCAAGGAACATTTCGGCGCCGATTTGCCCAAGCAGTACGCTGTGGGCATGGTGTTCTTCAACCAGGACCCGGTAAAAGCCGAAGCTGCTCGCGAGAACATGAACCGCGAGATCCTGGCCGCTGGCCTGCAGCTCGTCGGCTGGCGCAAAGTGCCGATCGACACCAGCGTACTGGGCCGCCTGGCCCTGGAGCGCCTGCCGCAGATCGAACAAGTGTTCATCGCAGGCGACGGCCTGAGCGACCAGGACATGGCGATCAAGCTGTTCACCTCTCGTCGTCGCTCGTCCGTGGCCAATGCCGCCGACACCGACCACTACATCTGCAGCTTTTCCCACAAGACCATCATTTATAAAGGCCTGATGATGCCGGCGGACTTGACCGCCTTCTATCCAGACCTGAGCGATGAGCGCCTGCAAACCGCAATCTGCGTGTTCCACCAGCGCTTCTCCACCAACACCCTGCCGAAATGGCCGCTGGCCCAGCCATTCCGCTTCCTCGCCCACAACGGCGAGATCAACACCATCACCGGCAACCGCAACTGGGCCGTGGCCCGTCGAACCAAGTTCGCCAACGACCTGATGGACCTGGAAGAGCTCGGCCCGCTGGTCAACCGCGTGGGTTCCGACTCCTCCAGCATGGACAACATGCTCGAACTGATGGTCACCGGCGGCATCGACCTGTTCCGTGGCGTGCGCATGATCATTCCGCCAGCGTGGCAGAACGTCGAGACCATGGACCCCGACCTGCGGGCGTTCTATGAGTACAACTCGATGCACATGGAACCGTGGGACGGCCCGGCCGGCGTGGTAATGACCGACGGTCGCTACGCCGTGTGCCTGCTCGACCGTAACGGCCTGCGCCCGGCGCGCTGGGTGACCACCACCAACGGCTTCATCACCCTGGCGTCGGAAATCGGCGTGTGGAACTACAAGCCGGAAGACGTGATCGCCAAGGGCCGCGTTGGCCCGGGCCAGATCCTCGCCGTGGACACCGAGACCGGTCAGATCCTCGACACCGATGCCATCGACAACCGCTTGAAGTCCCGTCATCCGTACAAGCAATGGCTGCGCAAGAATGCCCTGCGCATCCAGGCAACCATGGAAGACAACGACCACGGTTCGGCTTTCTATGACGTCGACCAGCTCAAGCAGTACATGAAGATGTACCAGGTCACTTTCGAAGAACGTGACCAGGTGCTGCGCCCACTGGGCGAGCAGGGCTACGAAGCCGTCGGCTCCATGGGCGATGACACGCCAATGGCCGTGCTGTCCCAGCGCGTGCGCACGCCGTACGACTATTTCCGCCAGCAGTTCGCCCAGGTGACCAACCCGCCGATCGACCCGCTGCGCGAAGCCATCGTGATGTCCCTGGAAGTGTGCCTCGGTGCCGAGCGCAACATCTTCCAGGAATCGCCTGAGCACGCTTCCCGCGTGATCCTCAGCTCGCCGGTCATTTCCCCGGCCAAGTGGCGCTCGTTGATGACCCTGGACCGCCCGGGCTTCGACCGGCAGATCATCGACCTGAACTACGACGAGAGCCTCGGCCTGGAAGCCGCTGTGCGCAACGTCGCCGATCAGGCTGAAGAAGCCGTGCGCGCCGGCCGTACCCAAATCGTGCTGACCGACCGCCACATTGCCCCTGGCAAGCTGCCGATCCACGCCTCCCTGGCCACCGGCGCAGTGCACCACCGCCTGACCGAAAAGGGCCTGCGTTGCGATTCCAACATCCTGGTTGAAACCGCCACCGCCCGCGACCCGCATCACTTTGCGGTGTTGATCGGCTTCGGCGCCTCTGCGGTGTATCCGTTCCTGGCTTACGAAGTACTCGGCGACCTGATCCGTACCGGCGAAGTCCTGGGCGACCTCTACGAGGTGTTCAAGAATTACCGGAAAGGCATCACCAAGGGCCTGCTGAAGATCCTGTCGAAGATGGGCATCTCCACCGTCACGTCCTACCGCGGCGCGCAATTGTTCGAAGCCATCGGCCTGTCGGAAGAAGTTTGCGAGATGAGCTTCCGTGGCGTGCCGAGCCGCATCAAGGGTGCGCGTTTCGTCGACATCGAAGCCGAGCAGAAAGCCCTGGCCGCCGAAGCCTGGAGCGCGCGCAAGCCGATCCAGCAAGGTGGCCTGCTGAAGTTCGTGCACGGTGGCGAATACCACGCCTACAACCCGGACGTGGTCAACACCCTGCAAGCCGCCGTGCAGCAAGGCGACTACGCCAAGTTCAAGGAATACACCGCGCTGGTGGATAACCGCCCGGTGTCGATGATCCGCGATTTGTTCAAGGTGAAAACCCTGGACACGCCGCTGGCCATCAGCGAGATCGAGCCACTGGAATCGATCCTCAAGCGTTTCGACTCCGCCGGTATTTCCCTGGGCGCCTTGTCGCCTGAGGCTCACGAAGCCCTGGCCGAAGCCATGAACCGCCTGGGTGCGCGTTCCAACTCCGGCGAAGGCGGTGAAGACCCGGCGCGCTACGGCACCATCAAGAGCTCGAAAATCAAGCAGGTCGCCACTGGCCGCTTTGGTGTGACCCCGGAATACCTGGTCAACGCCGAAGTGCTGCAGATCAAGGTTGCCCAGGGCGCCAAGCCGGGTGAAGGCGGACAACTGCCAGGCGGCAAGGTCAACGGCCTGATCGCCAAGCTGCGTTATGCAGTGCCGGGCGTGACCCTGATTTCGCCGCCGCCGCACCACGACATCTACTCGATCGAGGATTTGTCGCAGCTGATTTTCGACCTGAAACAAGTCAACCCGCAGGCCCTGGTCTCGGTGAAACTGGTAGCGGAAGCCGGCGTGGGCACCATCGCCGCCGGTGTGGCCAAGGCCTATGCCGACCTGATCACCATCTCCGGCTACGACGGCGGCACCGGCGCTTCGCCGCTGACCTCCATCAAGTACGCCGGTGCGCCGTGGGAACTGGGCCTGGCCGAGACTCACCAGACCCTGCGCGGCAACGACCTGCGCGGCAAGGTCCGGGTGCAGACCGACGGTGGCCTGAAAACCGGCCTCGACGTGATCAAGGCTGCAATCCTCGGCGCCGAAAGCTTCGGCTTCGGCACCGCGCCAATGATCGCCCTGGGCTGCAAATACCTGCGCATCTGCCACCTGAACAACTGCGCCACCGGCGTGGCCACTCAGAACGAGAAGCTGCGCAAGGACCACTACATCGGGACCGTCGACATGGTGGTGAATTTCTTCACCTACGTCGCCGAGGAAACCCGTGAGTGGCTGGCCAAGCTGGGCGTGCGTTCCCTGGAAGAGCTGATCGGCCGTACCGACCTGCTGGACATCCTCGAAGGCCAGACCGCCAAGCAACAGCACCTGGACCTGACGCCGCTGTTGGGCAGCGATCACATCCCGGCCGACAAGCCACAGTTCTGCCAGGTTGACCGCAACCCGCCGTTCGACAAGGGCCTGCTGGCCGAGAAGATGGTCGAGATGGCCACTTCGTCGATCAACGACGCAAGCGGCGGCGAATTCGCCCTGGATATCTGCAACTGCGACCGTTCCATCGGCGCACGCATCTCCGGCGAAATCGCACGCAAGCACGGCAACCAGGGCATGGCCAAGGCGCCGATCACCTTCCGCTTCAAGGGCACCGCTGGCCAGAGCTTCGGTGTGTGGAACGCCGGTGGCCTGAACATGTACCTCGAAGGCGATGCCAACGACTACGTGGGCAAGGGCATGACCGGCGGCAAGCTGGTGATCGTCCCGCCAGTGGGCAGCGTCTACAAGACTCAAGACAGTGCCATCATCGGCAACACCTGCCTGTACGGCGCAACCGGCGGCAAGCTGTTTGCCGCGGGCACGGCCGGTGAGCGTTTCGCAGTGCGTAACTCCGGTGCCCACACCGTGGTTGAAGGCACGGGCGATCACTGCTGCGAGTACATGACCGGTGGTTTTGTCGCGGTGCTGGGCAAGACCGGCTACAACTTCGGTTCGGGCATGACCGGCGGTTTCGCCTACGTGCTCGACCAGGACAACACCTTCGTCGACAAGGTGAACCACGAGTTGGTGGAGATCCAGCGGATCAGCGGCGAAGCGATGGAATCCTATCGCAACCACTTGCAGCATGTGCTGGACGAATATGTCGAGGAAACCAACAGCGAATGGGGTCGCAACCTCGCTGAAAACCTCGATGACTACCTGCGTCGTTTCTGGCTGGTCAAGCCCAAGGCTGCCAACCTGAAATCGTTGCTTTCCAGCATCCGTGCCAACCCGCAGTGATATGCGCCTGAAGAGTTTGATGAGGTTTTAACATGGCTGAACGTCTGAATAACGACTTCCAGTTCATCGATGTCGGGCGCAAAGATCCGAAGAAGAAACTGTTGCGTCAACGCAAGAAAGAGTTCGTGGAAATCTACGAGCCCTTCAAACCCCAGCACTCGGCCGACCAGGCCCACCGCTGCCTGGGTTGCGGTAACCCGTATTGCGAATGGAAGTGCCCGGTGCACAACTTCATTCCGAACTGGCTGAAGCTGGTGGCCGAGGGCAACATCCTCGCCGCCGCCGAGTTGTCGCACCAGACCAACACCCTGCCGGAAGTGTGCGGCCGGGTGTGCCCGCAGGACCGTCTGTGCGAGGGTGCGTGCACCCTCAACGACGGCTTCGGCGCGGTGACCATCGGTTCGGTGGAGAAGTACATCACCGACACCGCGTTCGCCATGGGCTGGCGCCCGGACATGTCCAAGGTCAAGCCGACCGGCAAGCGCGTCGCGATCATCGGCGCGGGCCCGGCGGGCCTGGGCTGTGCCGACGTGCTGGTGCGTGGCGGCGTGACCCCGGTGGTGTTCGACAAGAACCCGGAAATCGGTGGCCTGCTGACCTTCGGCATCCCCGAGTTCAAGCTGGAAAAAACCGTACTGAGCCATCGTCGCGAAGTCTTCACCGGCATGGGTATCGAGTTCCGCCTCAATACCGAAATCGGCAAGGACGTGACCATGGAGCAACTGCTCGAAGAATACGATGCCGTGTTCATGGGCATGGGCACCTACACCTACATGAAGGGTGGCTTCGCCGGTGAAGACCTGCCGGGCGTGTACGACGCTCTGGACTTCCTGATCGCCAACGTCAACCGCAACCTGGGCTTTGAAAAGTCGCCGGAAGATTTCGTCGACATGAAAGGCAAGAAGGTCGTGGTGCTGGGCGGTGGTGATACCGCGATGGACTGCAACCGCACTTCGATTCGCCAGGGCGCCAAGTCGGTGACCTGTGCCTACCGTCGTGACGAAGCCAACATGCCGGGTTCGCGCAAAGAGGTGAAGAACGCCAAGGAAGAAGGCGTGAAATTCCTCTACAACCGCCAGCCGATCGCTATCGTCGGTGAAGACCGTGTCGAAGGCGTGAAAGTGGTCGAGACCCGTCTCGGCGAACCGGACGCCCGTGGCCGTCGCAGCCCCGAGCCGATCCCGGGTTCCGAAGAGATCATCCCGGCAGACGCCGTGGTCATCGCCTTCGGTTTCCGCCCAAGCCCGGCGCCTTGGTTCGAGCAGTTCGAAATCCAGACCGACAGCCAGGGCCGCGTTGTAGCCCCGGAACAAGGCCAGTACAAACACCAGACCAGCAACCCGAAAATCTTCGCCGGTGGCGACATGGTGCGCGGTTCTGACCTGGTAGTGACGGCCATCTTCGAAGGCCGCAACGCCGCCGAAGGTATCCTGGATTACCTGCAGGTCTGACCCCGATCCCGGATTGAAATGGGATCAAAATGTGGGAGCGGGCTTGCTCGCGAATGCGGTATATCAGTCACCAGA
>NZ_JBSVWQ010000136.1:0-16002 GCF_054071215.1 Pseudomonas sp. SDO5522_S412
CCCAAAATCCTGGGAGCGCTTCGCACTCCAGCGGGAGCAAGCTCCCTCGCCACAGGGGAATGCCGCTCTGGACGCTCTGCGTCCGCTCTTAAAATCGTGACGCAGAGCGTCACCGGATGCATTCCCACGCAGAGCGTGGGAACGATCACACTCACCATTTTTGCCTGAAAGCTGCGCGGCCACAGGCGTCATTCAGGAATGCCATTGGCCATGAGTTCGTCTTTTTCATTGTTTCGCACCTGGAATGTCCAGCACTTGCCATCGACGCCGGCGGCGTTTGTGCGGCATTTCATCGGGCATTTCAAAGGTTGGTACCTGGCTATCCTGCTGCTGCAGATCGCCGCAGTGGTGTGTTCGATTCTGACGCCCTGGGGGCTGGGGCAGATCACCCGCACCGTGAGCAACGGGCTGGAAGCGGAGCGTGCCTTTGAAGTGCTGCAATGGCCACTGACACTGCTAAGCGCGCTACTGGTGTGCCAGGTACTGTTTACCCGTGCATCGGCAGGCTGCCATATCCACGTCTTGCCGTTGCAGCGGCGCACGGTGACGCATGTGGTGTTCGCCTATCTGCAGCAGCACTCCCATCGTTTCATCAGCAATGAGTTCGCCGGGGCACTGGCGCATCGGGTGGCGGAAATTACCCTGGGCGTGAATCAGACCCTGAGCATCTTGTTGTTCGACCTGATCCCGCTGCTGGTGACGCTGAGCCTGGCCACGGCCTTGCTATGGACCGCATCGCCGTTGTTGGCGTTGTTCATGGCGGGTTGGTCGGTGGCGTTTATCGCTATCTGCTACGTCCTCGCACGCCGCAGTCATCCTCTGGCGCAACAGTATTCGGCAGCGCGCAGCACCAGCACCGGCAAAGTGGTGGATGCGGTCTCCAACCTGGCCAATATCCGCCTGTTTGCGCGCCATGCGTTCGAGCACAGTTACCTCGGCACTTTCCTCGACAAGGAGGTGGCGGCTGCCTACCGATCCCTGGGGTATATGGAGAAAATTCGCTGGTTCCAGGCTTCCTGTGGCGTAGTGCTTAAGCTCGGCTTGTTATTGCTGGCGCTCTACCTGTGGCGCAGCCACCGTATCGACATTGCTGCGTTTGTCATGTCCACCAGCCTTTCGTTGTTGATCATCAGCGATGTGGAAAACCTGTCGCGACGCTTTCTCGAATTCTTCGAAGCCACCGGCAATATCGCCAACGGTGTGCGCACCCTGATCCGCCCCCATGAAGTCATCGACCAACCCGGCGCCAAGGCGCTGATGGTCAAGCGCGGCGATATCGAGTTTCGCGATGTCGGCTTCAGCTATGGCGGTGACCGTTCGATTTTCGAACACCTGAATATCGTCATCCCCGCCGGCCAGAAAGTCGGCCTGGTGGGTGCTTCGGGCTCCGGCAAGTCGACCCTGCTGAGCTTGCTCCTGCGTCTCTACGACGTGCAGCAAGGCCAGGTGCTGGTGGACGGCAAGGACGTGCGCGAGGTGACCCAGCATTCGCTGCACCAGCAGATCGGCCTGATTCCCCAGGAGCCCGGCCTGTTCCACCGCAGCATTCGCGAAAATATCCATTACGGCCGCCTGGATGCCTCGATGGACGAGGTCGCCGAGGCGATCCACCGCGCCGGCGCCAGTGAATTTATCGACAGCATGGAACACGGCTACGAATCGCTGGTGGGCGAGCGTGGGGTCAAATTGTCCGGCGGCCAGCGCCAGCGCATTGCGATTGCACGGGTGTTGCTGAAAAACGCGCCGATCCTGGTGATGGACGAAGCCACTTCCAGCCTGGACTCGATCACCGAGCGCTTTATCCAGGACAAGCTCGACGAAATCATGGAAGACAAGACCGTGCTGGTGGTCGCGCATCGGCTGTCCACCGTGGCCCACCTGGACCGGATCCTGGTGTTCGACAATGGCCGGGTGATCGAGGACGGCAGCCACGAACAGTTGCTGCGCCAGGGCGGGCAATATGCGCGGTTGTGGAGTCGCCAGTTCAGCGATGCGCTGGATGAAGCGGTGGTGTGACCAAGCGGCGTACCGGGTACGCCGCGCAGTCAGGTCAGATCGAGAGGTGCAGCACCCGGTCATCCTTGGCACCGGCCAGCGGGCGGCGCTTGTTGACCTTCAGCTCACCGAGGTTGATCAGCAACGTGCGGGTCACGTTGCGGCTCAGCCCCAGCAACTCGGCGGTGTGCACCTGGTTGTGCTGGCACAGCCGGTAGGCGGCGGTGAGCAGGCTGCGTTCCACCTGTTCGTGGAGGTTTTCTATCTGCTCCTCGAACAGCCGCTGGAAGGCTTGGTCGAGCAGGTCATGGGCGGTGGTGCTGTCTTCCTGGCGTTCGATACGCAGGTTGGACATGCGCAGGTCATCGGCCTGGATCACGCCGTCGCGGCAGATCAGCAGGGTGTGGTGGATGACGTTTTCCAGCTCGCGGATATTCCCCGGCCAGCTGTAGGTGGCCAGCCGTTGCTCGGCGTCCTTGCTCAGGATGACCTCGCCATACCCCAGGCGGCGGGTGTAGGTGTCGATGAAATACTGCACCAGCGGCAGGATATCGCCGGGGCGATCCCGCAGCGGGCTGAGTTCCAGGTTGACCACGTTCAGGCGGTAGAACAGGTCCTCGCGGAAATGCCCGGCGTTGATGGCTTTTTCCAGCTGCACGTTGGTCGCCGCCAGCACCCGCACATTGATCGGAATGCTTTTGCGCGAACCCAGGCGCACTACTTCACGCTCCTGCAATACCCGCAGCAGCTTGACCTGGATCGACATGGGCAGGTCGCCGATTTCATCGAGGAACAGCGTGCCGCCGTTGGCTTCTTCAAACCAGCCGGCCTTGGCACCGAGGGCACCGGTGAACGCGCCTTTCTCGTGGCCGAACAGCTCGGCTTCCACCAGTGATTCGGAGAACGCACCGCAATTCACCGCCACGAATGGCTGCTCCTTGCGGCCACTGAGGTTGTGGATATGCCGTGCGACCAACTCTTTGCCGGTGCCGGTTTCACCGATGATCAGCACGCTGGCTTCGCTCGGCGCGACTTGTTGCACATGCTTGAGCAAGGCCTTGGACCTGGGGTCTTCAAACACCTGCGCGGTGGCGCGGATGGAGGTGGCAAGGGCGGGCGAGGGCGGTAGGGTCAGCAGTTGCATGGTTATCCCTTTGAATAAAAGATCAGGAATAAAACGTCGGGATGGGCGCGGTACCGTTCAGTGCCCACTCGCCCAGTTCATGAAGTTTGTAGTCCAGCGGGTCATGCAGGCTCTGGGTGCGCAAGTTGCGCCAGTGCCTGTCGAGGGCCACCGAGGCGTTGGTCGCCCGTGCGCCGGTGACCTCGAAGACCTTGCTACACAACTCCAGGCCATTGCGGCTGGCGGCGACTTTGGCGGTGGCGATGGCAATCGCCGTTTCGCCGCGTTCCTCGCTGGTCAGGGCCGAGCCCTTGGCCCATGCCGCGTCCAGCACCTGGCCTGCGCGCTCCACCAGCAGGCGGGTGCTTTGCAGCGCCACCCAGAAATCGCCGTAGTGGCTGAGGATGTAAGGGTCCTGGGTGCTGTGGCTGGCGCTGGAGCGGAACCACGGGCGGGCTTCTTCCAGGGTGTATTGGCGCGCCTCTTCGAACGCGCCTTCGGCGATGCCGAGGAAGATATTCGCGAAGTGCAGTTGCGCAATCAACGGCCGCAGGCAGGCGAACGGAGTACTCAGGGGGCCCGGGTCCAGCAACAGGTCGGACTCTTCCACGCGCACGCGCTTGAAGGTCACGCTGCCGCTGTCGGTCTGGCGTTGGCCCATGTTGTTCCAGTCGTTGTGCAGGATGATCCCGCTGCGGGCGCTGGGAATCGCCGCGATCAGCAACTTGCCGCCGGCGCTTTCATCGATGGCCGAGGCGATCAGCATTTCCGAGTCGTTGGCCCCGGAGCAGAAGTTCTTCTGTCCCGAGAATTCCCTCCAGCCCGTGTGGCGCTTGACCACCGTGCGGGTGTCCAGGGGGTTCAGGGTGTTGCCCCAGAACCAGTTGTTGCTGGCCGTCAGGCTGAACCAGGTTTGCCATTGTGCGGGCGTGGCAAATAACCGGACGGTGGCGAGCATCAGGTGATGAAAGCCGAATACGTGGGCGATGGAGCTGTCGACCCGGGCGAATTCGCGCACCACCTCGAAGGTTTCCGACCAGTTGGCGTCAAGCCCGCCGAATTGCCCGGGGATGCTCAGGGACAACAGGCCGCTGCTGCGCAGTTTGTCGCGTTCGGCCTTGGGCGTACCGCCGCTGGCGTCGCGGTCGACGGCGGTGCGCGCGAATTCGGTCGCCAGGTCACGGGCAATCTCCAGTGGCGTCCTGCGGGTGCAGAGTAAGTTGACCGTCACGCGTGAATACCTCGTTGCTTAAGTCGAGAATGCTCGAGCTGATTTGTTTCAACAGGCAATGGATAGAGCAAGACCCATACCAAGTAACAATAAGCCGATAACTTGCGACTTCTTACGGGGATGCAGGCGCGGACAGTGTCGAATACGCAACTTTTGTTGGAGGGCTGTTGGGATTTGCACAGTTGCGTCCTGTGCCCGCAGGGCGGGGCTTTCGTTATGCTTTTATTGCTTGAACATATAAGTGTTTGTGGATGATTTTTGTATTGTCCGAAATCGAACATTTCACCAGCAAAGTGTTGCACTTGTGGCGATTAATAAGAGTGGCCGGCCAGTGTTTATTGAGGCTTGAACGTGGCATGAACCCTGCAAAGTTGGAAACAGAGCGCGACTATACGAATAGATGCTCCAACTAATTCGAGACCCCAGGAGTATTTAATTCATGCGGCAACTGTTTGAACCTCGCGCTCGTCGTTTTGAGTCACTGGCCACCGCGTCCAGCCTTGGCGTGCTGTTGATGTTGATACACGGCGCGGCCTTTGCCGCCCAGGCGGACCCGACCCTGGCCACGGTAGTGGTCACCGGTGCCGAAGCCACCGAAGCGCAAAAGGCCGAGAAGCAACTGTCCAAGGTGCCCGGCAAAACCGCAGTGATCGACAACCGCAAGATCGAACAGGGCCGCGCGGCGAACGCCGAGGACGTGCTGGCGTTGCAGCCGGGCGTATTCGCCCAGGCCACCAGCGGCTCGGGCGCGAACAAGATTTCGATCCGCGGTTCGGGCCTCAATACCTTCTATCAAGGCTATGTGCTGGGGATCAAATTCCTCTACGACGGCCTGCCGTTGACCGGCCCGGGCGGCACCCAGGAAGACATGCTGGACATGGCCTCCGTGGACCACACCGAGGTGCTCTACGGCGCCAACGCCTTCCGTTATTCAGCCTTGTCCCTGGGCGGCGCGATCAACTTCGTGAGCAAGACCGGCCGCACCGATCCAGGCAACTACGCGCGTTTCGAAGCCGGCAGTTTCGGCTATCGCAAGGAGCAACTGAGCACCGGCGGCGTGGACGGCGACAATGACTATTACGTCAGCATCCAGCACAACGAGCGTGACGGTTACCAGGACAACACACCGAACAAGGGGCAGGGGATCGTTGCCAACTTCGGCCACGTGTTCAGCCCGCAACTGGAGACGCGCTTCTACATTCGCTACAAGGAAGAAACCCTCAGCCAGGGCAACACCCTGACCAAATACCAGCTCAAGCACGACCCCACGAGCAACCTCGTGCCCATCGGGCGCAAGAAGGACGGCTCGACCCTGCTGGGCAGCACCACCACCTACACCTTCGACGACAATGCCAAGCTCGAAGTCGGCCTGGGCTACAACGATTACCCGCTGGACAACGGCTGGCGCTATTCGCCAACGCCACAGGAATGGCGCTCCCAGGACGTCAACCTGACCTTGCGCTACCTGCGCACCGCCGACACCTTCTTCGGCCTGCGCAGCGACAGCAGCGTGACCTTCAGCAATACGCTGGCGTACCTGGCCGATGTGAAATCCCACAGCAAGGCCACCGGCATCACCCAGCAGAAGACCAACTACACCGGCTCGCGGGACACGGTGTTTTCCCTCGGCAACGAACTGCAACTGAATGACCGGACGTGGCTGTCCACCGGGCTGTCGCTGATTGATATCAAGCGCAAGGCGCAGATCGAATACAGCACCGGCACCAATACCAGCGCGTTCCCCAGTGGCGTTGAATACGACGAGACCGACGTCGCCCCGCGCATTGGCCTGCGCTATCAGTTGACTCCGGAATTCGAAGTGTTCGGCAACGTCAGCCGCTCGGTGGATCCACCGGTTACCTGGCAGCTGGGCAGCACCGGCACACCATACATCCGTGATGTGCGGCCGCAAAAAGCCAACACCGTGGAGTTCGGCATTCGCGGCGGCCACGGTATTTTTGACGGCAGCCTGACGGTCTACCGCTCGTGGGTGCAGAAAGAACTGCTGTCGGTGGTGGTACGCCAGGCGACGGCCACCCAGGACCAACTGGTGGCCACCTCCAACGGCAGCGCGACCATTCACCAGGGCATCGAAGCCGGCTTGAATGCGCAACTGTGGGACGGCGGCAATGGCGACACCGTGACCCTGCGCCAGGCCTACACCTTCAACGACTTCCACTACCGCAACGATGCGGTGTTCGGCGACAACCAGCTGCCGGGCCTGCCGCGCCAGGTCTACCAGGCCGAGCTGGAATATCGCCAAGGCAGTGGTTTCTACGCGCAGCTCAACGCCCGGGCGGCGTCCAGCTATTACGTCGACTTTGCCAACTCCCTGAGTGCGCCGTCGTATACGTTGTGGGGGGCCAAGGTGGGCTACGAGGCCCCTAGCAAGAAGTGGGAAGTGTTCGTCGATGCACGCAATCTGACCAACAAGCGCTATGCCACGGCCACCAACACCGCGTACGACGCCAAGGGCCAGGACTCGGCCAACTTCTATGTGGGGGATGCGTTCAACGTGACCACGGGGGTTTCGTTTCACTTCTGACCGTGACAGATCGTTCCCACGCTCCGCGTGGGAATGCCGCCTTGGACGCTCTGCGTCCGGCCGTCGATGCGAGAGGTGATGGTGACGCAGAGCGTCACGGTATGCATTCCCACGCGGAGCGTGGGAACGATCATTTCGAGGAACCTAGTTCTGCGGCCGCTGTTTGGTCGAGTCCAGCTCGGCCTTTTTGCCGGTGCTGATCTCGGTGATCTGCGCCGACTTGGCGATCGCGAAATCAAAGGTGTCCTGCATCTTGGCGATGGCATCGGTCGCCGTGCCGTTGAGCCCACCGTTGGCTGCCCAGTCGAAGTTCCACACCCCGGAAAAGTTATCGGCACCGGCCACATCATGGGTTTCGATCGCGGTGAACACGTCGGGATGGCGCTCCATGTACTGGGCCGCAGCGCTCACATCGGCCGGCACCTTGCCCGAGGCATTGCTGGCCAGTTGCGAAAGCTCTTGCTTGGTGATGGCCGACTTGCCCGTTTGGCGCATGTAATCGGCGATGACCTTGCTCGACTTGGAAATATTCAACTTGTCGTCGAATACCGACGTCGAGGCTTTTTGAGTGGTCGGTCCGCCACCGGCGGGTGTTACGGTAGTAGACATCGGCGCTGCTCCCTCAATGAATTGGATGACATCGAAGCCGACGTTAGCATGGGCAATTGGCCATTTATCACCGGCTTCACAACAATTCGCAGCGGCCGGAAAATTTCACAGCGTTTCGCACAGGGAGGGATGGTGTTCAGGACGAATCAAGGGCAAAGCCGGTTTGCCGGTTTTTTCATCAGCCGCAATTTTTCACTTTTATGGCTGGGCCAGGCGCTCTCGTCCTTCGGCGAGTATGTGCTGGAGAGCACGATCATCGTCTGGCTGGTGACCGATCTGTTCCGTGACAGCGCCTTTCTACCCAGTGCCGTGGGCCTGGCGGTGGCGGCCTCGGCGATCCCGCGGGTGCTGGTGGCGCCATTGGCGGGTGCCTGGGTCGACCGCCTGACCCCGCTCTACGTGATGATCAGCGCAGACGCTATCCGGGTGATCAACTTCCTGATCTTTATCCTGATCTATTCGCTGTCCGGCCTCGATCAGATGCAAGTGTTCGCCGGCGTGCTGCTGTTGCTGGTGATGAACAGCAGCGCCGCGCAGTTCTTCAACCCGTCCCGGCAGGCGGTCATGCAAGTGATCATTCCCGCTGAGCGGCGGGTGGAAGCGTCGGCCAAGACGATATTTTCCCTCACGGGCATTTCGGTGCTTTCCGCCTCCGTGGGCCCGGCGCTGTTTGTGTGGGTGGGGCCGATCTGGGCGTTGCTGATCAATGTGCTGGCGTTCAGCTGTTCAGCGCTATGTATCCTGGCCACCCGAGATTTGGGGGCTGCATTGCCCGCAGAGCGCGCCTCATTCTGGCGTGGACTCTTGGCCGGCCTGCGGTTTTCCTGGGGGCACCCGTCGATTCGAACCCTGCTGACCGGCGTGGCGTTATATGGCTTTTCCCTCGGTATCAACAACGTCGTCCTGTCGTTGTATGCCTTCAAAACGTTGGGCCTGAGCCCGCGTGAATATGGCCTGGTACTCGCCGCATTCCCCGTCGGCGGGCTGGTGGCGGCCTTTCTCGTTCGGCCGCTGTTGAAGGTCTTGAGCATTCGACGCGCGTTCACCGTGGCGCTGTTGTGCCTGGGGCTGAGCTACCTGGGCTATGCGTTGCATCCGCCGTTTTACCTGGCCTGGGGGCTGATGTTCTGCTGCGGGCTGTGCTTTTCGGTGTTTGCCATGGTGCAGGGGCCTATGCTGCAAGAGGCCGTGCCGGCAGGCTATATGGGCCGAGTCTCCGCGACCGTGACGCCGGTGCTGGCCATTGCCTCGCTGACCGGCACCCTGGTGTGTTCCCAGACGCTCAACCTCGTGCAAGGTGTGGATGTGTACGGCGGCTATATCGTTATCGCGGCGGGCTTGCTGCTGACGGGAGGTGGATTGATGCTGCTCGGTCAGCGTGCCGGCAAACACCAAGTCGCCCGCTCAAAGTGACTCGCCCGCATCCAGCTTCGCCAGCAGCCTCTGGCCCCGTTCCCACAGCGCGTCCTGCTTGGATTCAGGCATCCGGTCGAGGTTCTTGTAAAGCATGGCCATGCGCTGATTGCCCCGCAGCAGGTCGCCGTGGCGCATCAGGAAGTGCCAGTAAAGCGCATTGAACGGGCAGGCATTGTCAGCGGTACTTTCCGTGACTTTGTACGCACAGCCTCGGCAGTAGTCCGACATGCGCTTTATATATTGGCCGCTCGCGCAATAAGGCTTGGAACCCAGGTAACCGCCATCGGCATGCATCACCATGCCCAGGCTGTTGGGCAGCTCGACCCAGTCGAACGCGTCCATGTAGATCGCCAGGTACCACTCGCATATCTGGCTGGGCACGATGCCGGCCAGCAGGGCGAAATTGCCGGTGACCATCAGCCGCTGGATGTGATGGGCATAGGCATGTTTCAGGCTCTGGCCGATCGCCTGGCGCATGCAGTTCATTTGCGTCTCGCCCGTCCAGTAGAACTCCGGCAGCGGGCGGCTGTTGCCGAATGCATTGCCTGCGGCATAGTCGGGCATCTTCAGCCAGTACACGCCGCGTACATATTCACGCCAGCCAATCAGTTGGCGGATAAACCCTTCGGCAGCGTTCAGCCCGATGCTGCCCGACCAATAGGCCGCCTCCACATCGCTGCACAGCTGGCGCAGGTCCAGCAGGCCGATGTTCAGGGCGGCGCTGATACGGGCGTGAAACAGGAACGGCTCGTCGCTGGCCATGGCGTCCTGGTAGTCGCCGAACCCCGCCAGGCCATAGTCCAGAAAGTAGTTCCAGAGGGCCTGCGCGTCGGCGTGGGTCACGGGGTAATCGAAGGTGTCGAGGGAACCGTAGTGGCTGCTGAAGTGTTTACCTACCAGCGCCAGCACGTCCTGGGTGATCGAGTCCGAACTGAAGCGCGCCGGGTAGGGCGCCCTGGTGCCCTTGGGCAATGCCTTGCGGTTGTCCGCATCAAAGTTCCAGGCGCCGCCCACCGGCGTACCTTCACCGTTGAGCAAGAGCCCACTCTTGCGGCGCATCTCCCGGTAGAAGAACTCCATGCGCAGCTGTTTTTTACCGCTGGCCCAAGCGGCGAACGCGTCACGGCTGCACAGGAATCGGTGGTCGGCATGCCACTGGATCGGCAAACCGCAGTCCTTCAGGGATTGCTCCAGGCGCCAGTCACCGCATTCGGTCAGGTGTATTTCCCGGGGTTGCATCAGCGATTGCCAGCGCCTTAACTCGCCGGGCACCGAGCCGGTGTTTTGCGGATCGTCCAGGGTGACGTACTGCACCCGCACGCCACGCTGCTGCAACGCCTGGGCAAAATGGCGCATGGCGCTGAAGACCAGGACGATTTTTTGCGGATGGTGGGGCACATGGCTGGCTTCCTCCATGACCTCGACCATCAAGACCGCATCGCGCTGGCTGTCCAGCCCATCCAGTGAGGCCAGGTCAAACGACAACTGGTCGCCCAGCACCAGGCACAGGTTTCGAACTGCCTTGGTCACCACGGCGCTTCCAGGGAAAATGGCGTTCGCAGTGGCTCGATAGCGCCTTCTCGCCGGCCGCACATTTCGTCATGCACGCACTGATGCACCAGGGTGCAGGGAAACGCAGGGACCGCCTGCAACACGTCACGCAAGTGATTGACGGAGCGAAAGTGCAGGGGCTTCGCCGACTCGTCCAGCAGCGTGAACTGGCCGTGGTCCAGCGTTACGCGCGCCAGATAGAAACCACCTTCCAGCGACAGCAGTTCCATTTCGCGTACAGCGCCTTGGGTGGCCAGTCTGGTCAGGGCTTGCAGGTTCATGGTTCACTCCTTACCGGTCAGGGTTGTGAAGACTGGCGACGGAAGAACAACGTCACCTGGCCGACTTCCACACCCAACTTGGACATGCTGGAGCGGTTGATCAACGTGTCTTCGTCCATCAGGTACATCCAATCGTCGAGGCTCACTTCGTAGACGGATCCATCAACCGGCAGGTTCAGGACGTAGCGCCAGCGCAGTGCGTTGCCCGCCACTTCGCCCCTGGCCTCGCCTACCACATCACCGGCCCGTCCGCGCCAGTGGTTGGGGCCGTCCGGGGTGAGGGTCCAGACACGTTGCTGGCGAGTACCATCGCTGTATAGAAAGCGCTCATCGAGAATCAGGCTTTCACCCTCGCGGCGGCTGGCGATATTCACCTCGAAACGCTTGGCCACTTCACCCGAGCGTTTCTCGAAGATGCCCCAGGCCTTGACGGGCTTGCTGAAGAAGCTCACCAGGTCCAGTTGCGGTTGCTGGTCGGCATAGTGTTTTACATCCACGCTGCCACAACTGCTCAGGCCCAACACCAGGGCCAGCGAAACCAATAGACGGGTCATTGCGGTTCTCCCCGAGAGGGCTTGATACTGCTGATACTTGTACAAAATAATAAAATTGTACAGGTATTTAGCGCATTACCAGGATGTTACCGGCTACCGGCCTGCCCATTTATGGCGGGTATATGCAGCCTCAGGGGACCAGGTGCAGATGATCGTTCCCACGCTCTGCGTGGGAATGCCGCCTCGGACGCTCCGCGTCCCGCTGGCACCGCCGGATTGACGTCTCGCGCAAGGGTGACGCGGAGCGTCACGGTATGCATTCCCACGCAGAGCGTGGGAACGATCAACAATGGGCATACGCCGGCAGCGGTATCGCCCGTTCCTACGCAGACCGTTCCCACATAGATTTCAGGTTGCTTCCAGACCTTCTCGCCGCTAACCTTCGCGGGTCGCTGCCAATTCAGCGAACGGGTGTGGTAGCCCGGCTATTTCATAGATCCCAAAACGCTCAAGGGCGTTTTTTTGTGCGGGCTGCTTTGTGGCGGCTGTGCATGGGAGGCTTCGGCCTGCCGGGTTTCTATGACCGGTCTACCACCCCGTGTACAGTCGCCTCCTTAATCGTGTGGTAGCGAGCGTGGAGGTGCTTACTCATAGAGGAGCTTCACCATGAAAAAGGTCTCGCCCAACCCGCCGCATTACTTGAACGACCAGAAATTCCACGATGCTGCCCAGCGCGCATTCAAGCACTACGACCTCAATTCAGAACCTGCCGCTTCGCCTCCGTCCTCCAACAAACTATTCTCCGTACGTGCCGGCCTCAGCACCGAAGTCGCCTTGTGTAATGCCAGCGAGATTCTTGAATCGGCGGCTGTCAGCGCCTATGACTGTGCCGAGCATCTTGATGGGGCCAGCCGCAAGCAAGTGTTGGCAGTGGTGCAATTGGTGGAGATGGCGCAGTTGTTGGTGGATGAGGCGCTGAACCGGGAGTGTCCGGTGGCCTGATCACATCCGAAATCCAACTGGCAACATAAATCCAGTGTGGGAGCGGTTGGTCAGGAGAGCGGGTTTGTCAGCAGGCTCGCGATCACTCCCACGCTGATCGTTCCCACGCTCTGCGTGGGAATGCCGCCTCGGACGCTCCGCGTCCCGCTGGCAATGCACAATGGAAGCCTTGCGCAGTGGTGACGCGGAGCGTCACGGTATGCATTCCCACGCGGAGCGTGGGAACGATCGGTCGCCCGGTTTATCAGTAGCGAATCATCACCGACTTGAGCTCGGTGTAATCCTCGATGAACGCCCCGCCAAACTCCCGTCCCACCCCCGAAGACTTGTTGCCGCCAAACGGCACCGCCGGGTCGAGCATCGTGTGCATGTTCACCCACACCGTCCCCGCGTTGATCGCCGGCACCATGCGCAGGGCCTTGCTCAGATCATTGGTCCAGAGACTGGCGCTCAGGCCGTAAGGCGTGTTGTTCATCAGTTCCAGCAGCTCATCCTCGGTGTCGTAGGGGAAAAACGTGGCGATCGGGCCGAAGGTCTCTTCGTTGAGCAGGGTGTCGTGGATCGTGTTGGCGAGAATTACTGTCGGCTCCACATAGCACCCCGGCCCGTCGATCAGCTTGCCGCCGTGGACAATCGTATTGTTCTCGGCCCGGGCCTTGGCGAAAAACCATTCGAGTTTCTGTTGGTGCTGGCGGTTGGTCACCGGGCCGAATTCGGTGCGCTCGTCCAGCGGCGAGCCGATGTTCAACCGGCCCAGGCGTTGCGCCAGTTTGTCCATGATCGGCTCGATCTGCGAGCGGTGGGCGAAGAAGCGTTCGGCGGCCGCGCAGATTTGCCCGGAGTGCAGGAAGCCGGCTTCGATGATGCCGTTGACCGCTTTGTCGAGGTCCACATCCCGCAGGAACCCGGCGGAGTTTTTGCCGCCCAGTTCCAGGGTCGCCCGGGTCAACCCGGCGCCCATGGCACTGCGGCCCACGGCGATGCCGGTGGGCACCGAGCCGGTAAACGAGACCTTGTCGGTGCCCGGGTGCTCCACCAGGCCTTTGCCCACATGGCCGCCACCGGTCAACACGTTCAGCACGCCCGCCGGCAGGCCGGCGTCGATGGCCAGTTCGGCGATGCGCAGGATGGTCAGCGGGGTGAACTCGCTGGGCTTGATGATGATGCTGCAGCCGGTCACCAGTGCCGAGGCGAGTTTCCAGATGGCGATCATGGTCGAGAAATTCCACGGCACGATGCCCACTACCACGCCCACCGGTTCGCGCAGGGTGAACGCGGTGTAGCGTTCGCCGGCGAAGGAGGGCAGTGAAGGGGTAAGGGTCTGACCGCTGATCTTGGTGGCCCAGCCGGCGTAGTAACGCAGGAAGTGCGCCGCCTGATCGACCTCGAAGGCCCGGGAAATCTGGATGATCTTGCCCGACTGGCAGGTTTCGATCTGCGCCAGTGCTTCGCGGTGTTGCTCCAGCAGGTCGGCGAGTTTCAGCAGCACATTGCCGCGAATGGCAGGGGCGACCTGGGACCATTGCCGGAAGCCACGCCGGGACGATTCCACCGCTGTGTCGATATCGGCCAGGTCCGCATCGGCAACCTGGGCGATCACCTCGCCGGTGGCCGGGTTGATCACTTCCAGAGCCTGGCCGGAATGGCTTTGGACGTACCCGCCGTCGATAAACAAGGCATGGCTTCGACGGAGGAAGGCCTGGACTTCAGGCAGCAGCGCAATATCGCTCATGGGATTTTCCTGCTCGCAAAAGCCCGAGGGTAACCAGCGCCGCCGGGCCAGGCTTGTCTGTGCCTGCCGGGCGATATGTCTGTGGCTGCCAGGCCTGTGGAAAGTGCAATCTTGGCTGTGGAAGGTGCATTTTCCGGGGGTGTCGCCCGCTCCATACTGGCCCCACATCCAGCGCCGTTCGTTGAGTTTGAACGCCAGCCGGACATCCAATAATAAGCAGGGCCGTCCATGAAAAAGCCAAACCCGCTCCTCGAAGATCTCAAGGCGATTCTGCCGACCATCGCTGCCAACGCCTTCCAGGCCGAGCAGGACCGCAAGGTTCCCGACGAGAACATTGCGCTGCTCAAGAGCATCGGCATGCACCGTGCCTTTCAACCCAGACCCTTCGGCGGCATGGAAATCTCCCTGCCGCAGTTTGCCGACTGCATCGCGTTGCTGGCCGGCGCCTGTGCCAGCACCGCCTGGGCCATGAGCCTGTTGTGCACCCACAGCCATCAACTGGCGTTGTTTCCCGCCAAGCTGCAGCAGGAAGTCTGGGGCGATAACCCGAATGCCACCGCCAGCAGCAGCATCGCGCCGTTTGGCCGCACTGAAGAAGTTGAGGGCGGTGTGCTGTTCAGCGGTGAAATGGGCTGGAGCAGCGGTTGCGATCATGCCGAGTGGGCGATTGTCGGCTTCCGCCGTAAAAACGCCGAGGGCACCCAGGACTATTGCTTCGCGGTACTGCCGCGCAGCGACTATCAGATTCGCGATGACTGGTTCGCCGCCGGCATGAAAGGCAGCGGCACCAAGACCCTGATCATCGACAAGGTTCTGGTGCCAGAACACCGCATCCAGAAAGCCAAGGACATGATGGAAGGCAAGTCCGCCGGCTTCGGTCTGTACCCCGACAGCAAGATTTTCTACTCGCCGTACCGGCCGTATTTCGCCAGCGGTTTCTCCACCGTGAGCCTGGGTGTGGCCGAGCGCATGCTCGAAGTATTCCGCGAAAAAACCAGGACCCGCGTACGTGCCTACACCGGCGCGGCAGTGGGGGCGGCGACTCCGGCGTTGATGCGCCTGGCCGAGTCGACACACCAGGTGGCCGCCGCCCGGGCGTTCCTGGAAAAGACCTGGCAGGAACACGCCGAACACAGCGAACAGCACCGTTACCCGAGCCGCGAGACCCTGGCGTTCTGGCGTACCAACCAGGCGTACGCCACCAAGATGTGCATCCAGGCGGTGGACCGCTTGTTCGAGGCCGCCGGTGGCAATGCGTGGTTCGAGCACAACGAGATGCAGCGTCTGTTCCGCGATTCCCATATGACCGGCGCCCATGCGTACACCGATTACGACGTGTGCGCGCAGATCCTGGGGCGTGAGCTGATGGGGCTCGAGCCTGATCCGAGCATGATTTGACGCCGACCCGGCCATCACAACCATCAGGACTGCGCGTTGATGCAGTCCGGGAGTCTTGCATGTCTGATAACAGTTTCGACCCACGGGCCTTTCGCCGGGCCCTGGGCAACTTTGCCACCGGTGTCACGGTGGTCACCGCCGCTGATGCCAGCGGGCGCAAAGTGGGTGTCACCGCCAACAGCTTCAATTCGGTATCCCTGGACCCGCCGCTGGTGCTGTGGAGCATCGACAAACGCTCCAACAGCCACGAGGTGTTCGAGCAGGCCAGCCATTTTGCGGTCAACGTGCTGGCGGCCGACCAGATCCACCTGTCGAACAACTTCGCCCGGCCCAGGGACGATCGCTTTGCCGAAATCGAATTCGAGCCCGGGGAGGGCGGTTCGCCGGTCTTCGCTGATTGCTCGGCGCGGTTTCACTGCGAGAAGTACCAGCAGGTGGATGGTGGCGATCACTGGATCATGATTGGCAAGGTGGTGGCTTTCGATGATTTTGGTCGTGCGCCGTTGCTCTATCACCAGGGGGCGTATGCGCGGATCGAGGAGCGGCAACCGTAGGGCGAACACCTCTATCGAAGGCTGAAGCAGGTTCAATGTGGGAGCGGGCTTGCTCGCGAATGCGGAGTGTC
>NZ_JBSVWQ010000137.1:0-15974 GCF_054071215.1 Pseudomonas sp. SDO5522_S412
TTTGCTTACTTTTGCGCTGTTCAAAAGTGAGCCGCTGTAAGAGCGGAACCATAAGCGGCCGTTACCTAAATAACGGATATACACCCCGACCCCCCCTCACCCCAACAACTCACTCATCGCAATAATCTGCTCCGCCACTTGAATCAGCTTCTGCTGCCGACTCATCGCCTGACGCCGCATCAGCGTGTAGGCCTCTTCCTCATTACACCCCTTCATTTTCATCAACAACCCCTTGGCCGTTTCGATCCGCTTGCGTTCGGCCAACTGCTGATCCCGCGCCTGCAACTGCGCGCGTAGCGCCTGGTCACTCTCGAACCGCGCCATCGCCACATCCAGAATCGGCTGCAACCGCTGCGCCTGAATCCCCTCGACAATGTAGGCACTCACCCCGGACTTGATCGCCTGACGCATAACCCCCGGATCATGCTCATCGGTAAACATCACAATCGGCCGTGGCTGGTCGCGACTCACCAGCACCACCTGCTCCATCACATCGCGTCCCGGCGACTCGGTATCGATCAAAATCACGTCCGGGCGCACCGCTTCGACCCGCGCCGGCAAGTCGATCGTCAACCCCGATTCATCGATCACCTCAAACCCGGCCTCGGTCAACGCAGCCTTGAGCCGACCGACCTTGCGCGGTGTGTCATTGATCAACAGGATTCGTAGCATGGGTTCCTCCTGTCAGCGCAAGGCCTGGCGGCTGGCAACATCTGCCATGGCATGCAGGCGAAAGCTGCGGGCGTACCCGGCCGGGTCCGAACCGTCCCAGATTTTTCCGTCGATCAACTGGCTGCTGCGCATGGCCTCGCCACCGGCAGGCACGCCCACGGCGCTGGCCGCCTGGCGATAGATGTCCAGTTGTTGCACACGCCGGGCAACGCCGAGGTAGTCCGGCTCCTCCCGCAGCAGGCCCCAGCGGCGGAACTGGGTCATGAACCACATGCCATCAGACAGGTAGGGCAGGTTCACCTCGCCGTCGCCATAAAAACGCAGCGCGTGGGGATCCTGCCAGTGGTTGCCGAGGCCGTCATCGTAGTCGCCGAGCAGGCGCGGTTCGATGCAATCGAGCGGGGCGTCGAGGTACTGCGGGGCGCTCAGCAACTGTGCAGTGGAGCGGCGGTTTTCCGTGCTCTGTTCGATAAAACGGCTGGCCTGCAGGATCGCCATCACCAGTACCCGGGCGGTATTGGGGTATTGCTCGACAAATGCCTGGGTGCAGCCGAGAACTTTTTCCGGATGGTCCGGCCACAGTGCCTGGGTGGTGGCCAGGGTAAAACCCTGGTTCTGCTTCACCGCACTGGCGCACCAGGGCTCGCCCACACAAAAGCCGTCGATGCGCCCGGCTTGCAGGTGCGCAACCATCTGCGGCGGCGGCACCACCACACTGTCCACATCCTGCAGGGGATGGATGCCCTGGCTGGCCAGCCAGTAATACAACCACATGGCGTGGGTACCTGTGGGAAAGGTCTGGGCGAAGGTGAGTTTTGTTCGGCTTTGGTGCACGTGGCGGTCCAGTGCCTCAGGACTGGTCACCCCCAGCTGTTGCAGGCCACGGGACAGGTTGATGCTCTGGCCGTTCTGGTTCAGGCCCATCAGCACCGCCATATCGGTGGGTGCCACGCCGCCGATGCCCAGGTGCACGGCGTAGATCAGGCCGTACAGGCTGTGGGCGGCGTCCAGTTCGCCGCTGACCAGATTGTCCCGCAGGCTGGCCCATGATGACTGGCGCCTGAGATTCAAGGTCAGGCCATAGGGCTGGGCGAAGCCCTGGGTGGCGGCGACCACCACCGAGGCGCAATCGCTCAGGGCCATGAAACCCAGGTTGAGGCTGCTCTTTTCCGGGGCATCGCTGCCGTTGACCCAAGCCAGGGGATCACTCATCAATACGTACCTTTCATAAAAAAACGCCGTTCCGTCGGGTACTCAGAGGAAGAGCCCGGGGTAACGACGTCTGTGTCCTTGAGCCCGTTCCGCCGTTGGCGCGAGCTGCGATAGACAAGGCAAAGCAAGGCACATGCCACGATGCGCACAGGATGGGCTGGGCGTCAGCTTTCCATCAGGATTGAAATTGGCCTGCCTCGCAGTATGGCCGCTCTTTCAGCCCGGGCCATGCAGGCAGTTCAGCCACCTTCACCGTTTCTCGACGCTGCTTTTCGGCCTGCTGCTGGGCAGCCCCGGCGCGTTCGGGGGCTCCTACCAGGCCCGTGATGAAAGCCTGCACACTTTTTTTACCGCGTTGTCCCTGCCGCTGGGGCAGCCGATCGTTGTCAGTCAGGCGGCAGCTCGCAAGCGCATCAGCGGGGCGTTCGATTTCGACTCGCCCCAACCGCTGCTGGAGTCGGTCGCCCAGCAGCAAGGCTTGATCTGGTACACCGATGGCCAGGTGCTTTACCTCTATGACGCCGACGAGGCGAAAAGCTCGGTAGTGACCCTGCGGCATATCTCGGTCGACCTCCTGCGCGGGTTCATGCGCCGTTCGGGGCTCGAAGAGGCGCGCTACCCGCTGCGTGCGAGTGGGGCGCGGGTGTTCTACGTGTCCGGGCCGCCGAACTATGTCGACCATGTGCTGCGCCTGGCCCAACTGATGGACCGCCAGCGTGCGGAACTGCGCCTGGGGCCGCAGCGGATCGGGGTGGTGCAGGTGCTCAACACCCACGTTGCAGACCGCGAGTACAACATGGGCGACAGAACCGTCACGGTGCCGGGCATGGCATCCATGATCGAAAAACTGCTGGCCGTCGAGCAGGAGAGTGCGTCCCCGCGGCAACCCGGATTACTGGCCGACAAGAATATCTCGGTGCTGGCGTACCCGGACACCAACAGCCTGCTGATCAAGGGCAAGCCCGCGCAGGTGAGCTTTATCGAAGGTCTGGTGGCAGAACTGGACGTACCAAAGCGCGCGGTGGAGGTTTCGATGTGGCTGGTGGATGTGGACCGCGGTGAGCTCAAGAAGATCGGCGCGACCATGCACAAGGGGGCGGACAAGCCTTCAGCTACCCGGGTCATGGCACCCATCGAGGACGAAGCATTCATGAAGCGGATCACCGCCTTGGAGTTGCGCAGGCGAGCGAGGGTCACGACGTTGCCGGTGATTCTCACCCAGGAGAATGTGCCCGCGGTTTTCAACGACAACCAGACGTTCTATCTGCCCCGGCCGGGTGAAGACCACGACGAATGGCAACCGGTGGTCTTTGGTACGCAGGTCAGTGTTCTGCCGCGCTTCGCCGAGGCGAATGAAATCGAGATGCTGCTCACCGTCGAGGATGGCCGCCAGATGGGCAAGGCTGCCAGTCGCGACAAACCCTCGGCGGGGGTGGAGCGGATGGGGATCAACACGGTGGTGCGTGTGGCTCCGGGCAGGCGATTGCTGGTGGGGAATTTTCAGCGCGATACCGGCACAGCCTTGCTCGGACGCTACAACGGGCCCATGGCCAACAGTGTGCGATTGTTTGTGATTCAGGCGACGGCGGTCGCAAATGTGCTGCATACCGCTGCCGAGCCGGGGCAGGCGCCGCCGTTGACGCGCTCCCAGCATGAGCAGGTGAAGCGGGCATTTAACCGGGTGACCGAAGGATAAGAACGTTGGTGGCGCCCCTGGGCGGGCATCGCCGAAAGGTCCTACGTGCCCAGTCTGAAAAAATCAGTGCCTATGGGGTTTTTTCCTCTCCTATACAGCGAGTGGGCTTTTTATAGTCGCGACCTTCAGGAAACCAGTGTTGGAAGGTGAGTTGGGTGCGGAGGTACGAATGGCCGTGGTGAACGATGGGGTACTGGCTACCCCCATGGTCTTTGAGCGCTGGACGTTGCACGGTGACGGTAGATTGACCAGTGAAGACTCGGATATTCAACTCCCGCCCAAGGAGTGGCAGGTGTTGCGCCTGTTGCTGTCCTCGGCCGGAGTGCTGGTGACCAAGGACCACTTGCTGGAACAGGCATGGCCCCATAACGAGGCCACGGAAGAGTCCCTGACCCGTTGCATCTGTTCGCTGCGCAAATATTTGAAGGGCGGCAAGGGTCTGATCAAGACGGTATACGGCAAAGGGTACCGGGTGACCTGTGCGGTCAGGATGACCAGCCTGACGGTGGGCGCTGTCTGTTCCACCTGCGGTCGGGGGCAGGCATGAGCAGCGCCCGGTGCAAGGGGGCGCTGCTGCTGATGCTCACGCTCGGCTTCGGCAATGAAGCCCGGGCGTATTGCTGGGCCGAGGCTGCCAGCCGATACGGCATGGAGCCGGAATTGTTGCAGGCCATCGCCGCAGTGGAGTCGGGCTACCGCGCCAAGGCCATGAATTACGCCAACAACAACGGCACCCGTGATATCGGGCTGATGCAGATCAACAGCATTCACCTGCCGCGCCTGCTCAAGGAGGGCATTACCGAGCAGCGCTTGCTGGATGAGCCTTGCCTGTCGGTGGAGGTGGGGGCGTCGATCCTTGCCGACTTCGTCAAACAGTTCGGCTACAACTGGACAGCGATCGGTTCCTACAATGTGGGCGGCGGGCCCGGGCCTCAGTGTGAGGCCCTGCGTCTTCGCTATGCGCAAAAAATCTGGGCCCGCTATGAGGAACTGATGACGCACCGTAACTGACGATTGGACGGCACGCCTCGCATGCAGCCCGTCACCCCGGCTATAATCGCCGCCACCTTTCGCCGCCATCCGAGTCAAGCCCGCCCATGTATACCCTGGCCCGCCAGCTGTTGTTCAAACTCTCTCCGGAAACTTCCCACGATCTGTCCCTGGACTTGATCGGTGCCGGTGGCCGCCTGGGGCTCAATGGCCTGGTGTGCAAGGCCCCGGCGAAAATGCCGGTGTCGGTGATGGGGCTCGATTTCCCCAACCCGGTAGGCCTGGCTGCGGGTTTGGACAAAAACGGTGCAGCCATCGACGGTTTTGCGCAGCTGGGTTTTGGCTTTGTCGAAATCGGCACCGTGACCCCACGGCCGCAGCCAGGCAACCCGAAGCCGCGGATCTTCCGCCTGCCGGAAGCCGAGGCGATCATCAATCGCATGGGCTTCAACAACCTGGGTGTGGATAACCTGCTGTCACGGGTTCAGGCGGCGAAGTACACCGGTATCCTCGGGATCAATATCGGCAAAAACTTCGACACGCCGGTGGAGCGTGCGGTGGATGACTATCTGATTTGCCTGGACAAGGTCTACGCCCACGCCAGCTACGTCACGGTCAACGTCAGCTCGCCTAACACCCCGGGCCTGCGCAGCCTGCAGTTTGGCGACTCCCTCAAGCAACTGCTCGAAGCCTTGCGTCAGCGCCAGGAAGATTTGGCTGTGCGCCACGGCAAGCGTGTGCCCCTGGCAATCAAGATTGCCCCGGACATGAACGACGAAGAGACCGTACTGGTGGCCCAGGCCCTGGTGGATTCGGGCATGGATGCGGTGATCGCCACCAACACCACCCTGAGCCGCGTCGGTGTCGAAGGCCTGGCGTATGGTGACGAAGCGGGCGGCTTGTCCGGTGCGCCGGTACGCGACCAGAGCACCCACATCGTCAAGGTGCTGGCGGCCGAGTTGGCAGGGCGCTTGCCGATCATTGCCGTGGGTGGCATCACCGAGGGCAAGCACGCGGCCGAGAAAATCGCCGCCGGCGCGAGCCTGGTGCAGTTGTACTCCGGCTTTATCTACAAGGGCCCGGCGTTGATTCGCCAGGCGGTGGATGCGATTGCGGCATTGCCGCGCGGCTGACAACAGGCAATAAAAAGGGCTCCTTGAAGGAGCCCCTGGGCCGAAGCCCGCCGCCCGGATGGGGCGTGCGTGGTTAAGTGGTTGCGTATTCGTGCTGGTGTCGGAATTAAATGCCCTTGATTAGCCGACGGCGTGAAGTTCGTTGAGTCTGTGGATTCCCGCAGTGCCAGTCATACCGTCCCAGTTGTCGCCGCGTCCTTCTCGCCAGCCGTTGATCCAGGCTTGGCGTACCGACGGTAGAGTAAATGGGCAAAGCTCACGGGATTTGCCATGAACGCCATATTGATATCCGCGTAAAAATGCTCTTTCCAACGGATCACGCTTAAGTCTTCTCATAGGGTGTTTCCCTCACTTGTTGACTGTCTTGATATCCTTCGGCCTCGTCCGAGGCCGGGCAGAGTTTTTCTGCCGTTGGTGCGCTCGCTGCCGGCGTGGCGAGCTATGTGTCGGCGTCGTTACGGCGCCAACCTGTGTTGAGTTCTAACCAATAGGTCACATGGATTCAATGATCGTTTTGTCATAAGCACGTAACGATAACGATGCTATAGCCATAAGCTGGGATGGCTTTTCGCCCCTTTTATTGGGCAAACCCAGCTATGATGTGCCCTTCAAAGAGGATGGGTTTAATCCTTTAGTGAGAATGTCCGCCTGTTGCAGTCGGTTATTATTCGACGAAGGGTCGGAATGTTTCTTTTTGTTGCTTCAAATACTTGAACTGCCCCGTCGATAAAGGCCCGAAAGGCCGGTAGCCGGGGTGGAACGGCACATTCGTGCCACACGAGCGCTCTTCAAGAAAAGCGCTTGATTGAAAACCGAACGCGCGATGCGTCGCCCGTTCACTTATTGCTGAAAAGCCTGGAATGCCCCATGTCGGACCGTTTTGAACTCTTCCTCACCTGCCCCAAGGGCCTCGAAGGCCTGCTGATCGAGGAAGCCGTCGGGCTTGGCCTTGAGGAAGCCCGCGAGCACACCTCGGCCGTGCGCGGCATGGCCGACATGGAGACCGCCTACCGCCTGTGCCTCTGGTCGCGCCTGGCCAACCGCGTGTTGCTGGTGCTCAAGCGCTTCCCGATGAAGGACGCCGAAGACCTGTACCACGGGGTGCTGGACATCGAGTGGGAAGACCACATGCTCGCCGACGGCACCCTGGCCGTTGAATTCAGCGGCCATGGCTCGGGCATCGACAACACCCACTTCGGCGCGCTGAAGGTCAAGGATGCGATTGTCGACAAGCTGCGCACCCCGACCGGCGAACGTCCATCCATCGACAAGATCAACCCGGACCTGCGCATCCACCTGCGCCTTGACCGTGGCGAAGCGATCCTTTCCCTTGATTTGTCCGGCCACAGCCTGCACCAGCGCGGCTACCGCCTGCAGCAGGGCGCGGCACCGTTGAAAGAGAACCTGGCGGCGGCGATCCTGATTCGCTCCGGCTGGCCGCGCATCGCTGCCGAAGGCGGCGCGCTGACGGACCCGATGTGCGGCGTCGGTACCTTCCTGGTGGAAGGCGCGATGATCGCCGCCGACATGGCGCCCAACCTGAACCGTGAGCTGTGGGGTTTCACCGCCTGGCTTGGCCACGTTCCGGCGCTGTGGAAAAAACTTCACACAGAGGCCAGCGAACGTGCCGCCATCGGCATGGCCAAGCCACCGCTGTGGATTCGTGGTTACGAGGCGGATCCTCGCCTGATCCAACCCGCCCGTAACAACATCGAACGCGCAGGCCTCAGCCACTGGATCAAGATCTACCAGGGCGAAGTCGGTACCTTCGAGCCGCGTCCGGACCAGAACCAGAAAGGCCTGGTGATCTGCAACCCGCCGTATGGCGAGCGTCTGGGTGATGAAGCCAGCCTGTTGTACCTCTATCAGAACCTCGGCGAGCGTCTGCGCCAGGCGTGCCTGGGCTGGGAAGCGGCGGTGTTCACCGGTGCTCCGGACCTGGGCAAGCGCATGGGCATCCGCAGCCACAAACAGTATTCGTTCTGGAACGGCGCCTTGCCGTGCAAATTGCTGCTGATCAAGGTCACCCCGGACCAGTTCGTCACCGGCGAGCGTCGCACCCCGGAACAACGCCAGGCCGAGCGCGAGCAAGCGGCCTACGACCAGGCGCCGACCGAGCCGCAAGAGCGCCAGTACAACAAGAACGGGAACCCGATCAAACCCGCGCCGGCCCCAGTGGTCGAGCAGGCGCGCTTGAGCGAAGGCGGGCAGATGTTTGCCAACCGCCTGCAAAAGAACCTGAAACTGCTGGGCAAGTGGGCCAAGCGCGAAGGCGTCGATTGCTACCGTGTGTACGATGCCGACATGCCGGAATACTCCATGGCCATCGACCTGTTCCACGACTGGGTCCACGTCCAGGAATACGTGGCGCCGAAGTCGATTGACCCGGAAAAAGCTTCGGCACGCATGTTCGATGCCCTGGCGGCCATTCCCCAGGCGCTGGGCATCGACAAGAACCGTGTGGTGGTCAAGCGTCGCGAACGCCAGAGCGGCACCAAGCAGTACGAGCGCCAGAGCGCCCAGGGCAAGTTCACCGAGGTCAGCGAAGGCGGCGTCAAGTTGCTGGTCAACCTGACCGATTACCTGGACACCGGCCTGTTCCTCGACCACCGCCCAATGCGCATGCGCATCCAGAAAGAGGCGGCCGGCAAGCGCTTCCTCAACCTGTATTGCTACACCGCCACCGCCAGTGTGCATGCCGCCAAGGGTGGTGCGCGCAGCACCACCAGCGTCGACCTGTCGAAGACCTACCTGGACTGGGCGCGCCGCAACTTCTCCCTCAACGGTTTCTCCGACAAGAACCGCCTGGAGCAGGGCGACGTGATGGCCTGGCTGGAAGCCAGCCGCGATGAGTTCGACATGATCTTCATCGACCCGCCGACCTTCTCCAACTCCAAGCGCATGGAAGGCATCTTCGACGTGCAACGCGACCACGTGCAGTTGCTGGACCTGGCCATGGCGCGCCTGGCACCGGGCGGCGTGTTGTACTTCTCGAACAACTTCCGCAAGTTCCAGCTGGAAGACAACCTCGTCGAGCGGTATGCCGTCGAAGAGATCAGCGACAAGACCATCGACCCGGATTTTGCGCGTAACGCCAAGATCCATCGGGCGTGGAAAATCACCGCGCGCTGATCACTGCGTTCTGAAGCCGCAGGCCCGGATCATTCCGGCCTTGCGGCTTTTTTTTGCGCTGGTCAAACGCAAGTCCTGTGGCTATAACTTAGGACCTGGCCAAAGTGACGCACCCGCACGCTGGCGTTCCGAGTCTTGTCTATGCCGCTGCATGCCGTCCGCCCGAAAATCCTAGGCTTTATCAGTGAGCAGGTGTCGGCGTGGCTGGTGGCGGTGGTGGTGTTGCTGGCCGGTATCGCGCTGACGATTGTCGTCGCCTGGGCCGCGTCCGAGCTTTACCAGCAGCAGATGCGCCAGCGCTTTCAACTGCTGGTCAACGAGCGCTACAGCCGTCTCCAGGAGCGTTTCGAGGACCAGGAACAACGCCTGGGCAGCCTGCGGCGGTTCTTCGTCAATTCAAATACAGTCTCGCGCAAAGAGTTCGAAGGGTTCGCGCAGCCCTTGCTGTTGCGTACCCGCGCCTATGCCTGGGCACCCCGGGTTTTGCGTGACCAGCGCGGTGCGTTCGAGCAGGCAATCACGGCGGAGCGCGGTGCGAATTTCTCCATTCGTGAATTGAATGCGGCGGGCGAACTGACCCCGGCGACTGATCGCGATGAGTATGTGCCGGTGCTGTACAGCCAGACCCAGAGCATTCTCGGCTCGCCGCTGGGTTTTGACCTGTTGGCCCAGCCACTGCGGCGCTCGACAGTGGAGCGTGCGCAACAGTCAGGGAAGATGGCGGTGTCCCAGCCCATGCAACTGGTGGGTGTGGAGCCGGCCTATGCCATGGGTGTATTGCTGGTGGCACCGGTCAGCCGGGCACCGACGACACAAGTGCCCAACAGTGAACCTTACGGCTACGTCATGGCGGTGATCAGCATGCGCCAGCTGGTGGCCGATGGCTTGCCCAAGGCCGCACGGGACAACCTGGTGATGCAGATTGTCGACACCTCCGATGCAGAGCAACGGGTGTTGTACGAATCCAGCAACCCCGTGGCAGACAGTGACCTGGTGGCAGCACGCCGGCTGACGCTCGGCGACCACGTCTACGCCTTGAGCCTGCGCCCCAGCCAGGTGTTCCAGCAGGGCAATCACTCGTCGCTGGTCAGTATCCTGGTCATGGGCAGCCTGCTGAGTGTGCTGCTCAGTGCGTTGCTCTACGTGGTGGTCAGCCAGCGCCAGCGCGCATTGAAGCTGGTGGAGCAGCGCACCGCCCAATTGCGTCAGCGGGAACAGGAACTGAGAGGCACCCACGGCCAACTGCGCAGCGTGCTCAATGCGGCCACCCAGGTGGCGATCATCGCGACGGACTTGCGCGGTGTGATCACCACCTTCAACGCCGGCGCCGAGCAGATGCTGGGCTTTGAAGCACAAGAGGTACTGGGCCACCTGACCCTCGAAAGCCTGCACCTGGCCCCCGAGCTGGAAGCCCGTGCCGCGCAATTGAGCGCAATCCTCGGCAAGCGCATCGCGCCAGCCCAGGCGATGCTGGTGGACAGCGCCGATGCAGTGCATGAGGCCCGCGAGTGGACGCTGGTACGCAAGGACGGCAGCCAACTGACGGTGAACATGCTCGCCACTGTTCTGCTGGACGAGCATGGCCTGTGGGTCGGGCACCTGGCGATCTGCCTGGATGTCACCGAGCAGAAGCGCGCCTATGAGGCACTGGCCGCGCGGGACCGCCTGCTGAAGAAACTCAGCGCCCATGTGCCCGGCGGTATTTTCCAGTTCATCCTGGAACCGAACAATGTCTCGCGTTTCATTTATGCCAGCGATGGCATCCGCGACATCTACGAAATCGAGCCTGGGGTGTTGCAGCAGGATGCGCGAAAGGTCTTCGAGCGGATTCATCCGCTGGATGTCGAGCGGGTACGGGAGTCCATTCGCCTGTCCACCCTGCAACTGAGCCATTGGCGTGAAGAATACCGGGTGCAGTTGCCCCATCGGGGGCTGCGCTGGGTTCGCGGTGAGGCGACGCCGGAAGAGCTGGCCGGTGGCGGTACGTTATGGCATGGCTATGTGTCGGATATTTCCGATCTCAAGCGGGTCGAGGAAGAGCTGCGGGCGCTGTCGATTACCGATTCCCTGACCGGCATTCATAACCGACGCTACTTCCAGGACCGGCTGAAGGCCGAGATGATCCGGGTCAAGCGTGCCTCGGGGGCGTTGTCGGTGATCATGTTCGACATCGATCACTTCAAGCGCATCAACGACCAGCATGGTCACGCGGTGGGTGATGAAGTGCTCAAGGAGTTATGCCGGCGCATCAGCCAGCGGTTACGACGCACGGATGTGTATTGCCGGCTGGGGGGCGAGGAGTTTGTGGTGCTGTGCGCCAATACCGACGGCAGCCAGGCGTTCAGTGTTGCCCTGGAGTTGTGGCAGGCGTTGCGCGGTGAGCCGATGGAAGGTGTCGGCACGGTGACGGCGAGCTTCGGGGTCGCCAGTTGGCGGGTCGAGGAGGGCGTCGACAGCTTGTTGCTGCGGGCGGATTCGGGTGTCTATGCCGCCAAGCAGGCGGGCAGGGACAGAGTTGAGGCAGAGCGGGTGCTTGCCTGAAGTGTACGGCCATTCAAGCTATTAGAGATCAATGTGGGAGCTGGCTTGCCTGCGATAGCATCACCTCGGTATTCCTGATAGACCGAGGCGTCTGCATCGCAGGCAAGCCAGCTCCCACATTTGATATTTGCTGCTGTTAGAGGACCGGGGCCGCCGCCGCCAGTTTCGGCTGGCGATACAGGTCCAGCAGCACCTGGTCCAGTACCGAGGACGCGCCCCACGGTTTCGGATCGTTGAGAATCGCCACCACAGCCCAGGTATTGCCATTGTTGTCGCGGCTGAACCCGGCAATCGCCCGCACGGTGTTCAGGGTGCCGGTCTTGACGTGGGCTTCGCCGCGCATGGCCGTGGTCTTCAGGCGTTTACGCATGGTGCCGTCGGTGCCGGCAATCGGCAGCGAACTGATGTACTCCGCCGCGTACGGGCTTCTCCACGCCGCTTGCAGCATGGTCGCCATCTCGCGGGCGCTGACCCGTTCAGCACGGGACAGGCCGGAGCCGTTCTCCATCACCAGGTGCGGCGCGGTGATGCCTTTTTTCGCCAGCCACTGGCGCACCACGCGCTGGGCGGCCTTGGCGTCGTCGCCGTCGGCATCGGTGCGGTACTGCGCACCCAGGCTCAGGAACAACTGCTGGGCCATGGTGTTGTTACTGTATTTGTTGATGTCGCGGATGATCTCCGCCAGGTCCGGCGAGAACGCACGAGCCAGCACTTTGGCGTTCTTCGGTACCGGCGCCTGGATGTCGCGGCCCTGGATGCTGCCGCCCAGTTCCTTCCAGATCGCCCGAACGGCGCCGGCGGTGTAGGTGGCGTGGTCCAGCAACGACAGATACGTCTGCGAGCTGCAGCCGTCCGCCAACTGGCCGCTGACGGTCACGGTGACGCTGCCGTCGGCGGCGGTCATCGGGCTGTAGCGCACATCGCCGGTGCATTGCTTGGCGTTGGAGACCTTGACCTGGTTGTCGATGCGGATGCTCGCAATCGGCGGCTCGACCGAGACCAGCACCTTGCCCGAATCATTGCGGGTGACGAAGCGCAGCGCCTTGAGGTTGACCATCAAGGCATCGGGCTTGACCAGGAACGGCTTGTTCTCGTCGTTGCCGTCGTCATTGAACTCCGGCAGTTGCGGCGGGATGAAGAAGCCACGGTCCAGCACCAGGTCGCCGGTCACTTGCTGCACGCCATTGGCCCGCAGGTCGCGCATCAGCAGCCAGAGTTTTTCCATGTTCAGCTTGGGGTCGCCGCCGCCCTTGAGGTACAGGTTGCCGTTCAGGATCCCGCCGCTCAGGGTGCCGTCGGTGTAGAACTCGGTTTTCCACTGATGGTTGGGACCGAGCATTTCCAGGGCCGCGTAGGTGGTGACCAGCTTCATGGTCGAGGCCGGGTTGACCGACACGTCGGCGTTGAACACGGTAGGTGTGCCCGGGCCATTGAGGGGAATCATCACCAGGGACAGGGCATTGTTTTGCAGCTTGGCTTTCTGGAGGGCTTCCTGGACCTTGGGCGGCAGGGAAGTGTTGATCGGGGCGGCGGTAACGGAAAAGGCCAGGGGCAGAAGAAAACTGGCGAGTAACAGTGGACGCAAAGATTTGATCATAAGAATTAAAACCCTACTGCTGAGGGGGTAAAAAGGTGAGGGGTATGTACGAAAAATCCCTCAATGGTCATGAAAGTGTCGGCATTATGCCCCAAGGCTGTCGCACTTGTGGCTGAACGATAGCTGCAATTGGCGGTTTTTTTTACTGGCACTCTGCCGCCTGTCCCAGAGAATCGGGCAAAGGCCTGCTTAAACTGCTAAAGTGCCGCCCGTTATTACTTAAGAGGATTGTTCCAATGGCGACTAACCGTTCCCGGCGTCTGCGCAAAAAACTGTGCGTTGATGAATTTCAAGAGCTGGGTTTCGAACTGAACCTGGACTTCAAAGAAGGTTTGGACGATGAAGCGGTTGACGCTTTCCTCGAAGCATTCCTCACTGAAGCGATGGACGGCAACGGCCTGGACTACGTCGGCGGTGATGACTTCGGTCTGGTTTGCAAAGCCACCCGTGGTTCGGTCAACGAAGAACAGCGTGCCGCTGTTGAAGCGTGGCTGAAGGCTCGTCCAGAGCTGACCCGCGTTGAAGTCAGCGCCCTGCTGGACGCTTGGCACCCAGAAAAGCCGATTAACCCGGCAGTCTGATGTCATGAAAAAGCGACCCGCCCGGGTCGCTTTTTCGTTACTGGGTCTAAAGAATCAGGCCTTGCGCCAGTTCAGAATCACCAGCGTCAACACCCCCGCGACAATTCCCCAGAACGCCGAGCCGATGGAAAACAACGTCAACCCCGACGCTGTGACCATGAAGGTGATCAACGCAGCTTCCCGTTCCCTGGGTTCATTCATGGCGATGCTCAGGCCATTGATGATCGAGCCAAACAATGCCAGTGCCGCAATCGACAGCACCAGTTCCTTGGGCAGGGCGGCGAATAACGCGGCCAATGTCGCGCCAAACACCCCGGCGATCCCGTAGAAAATCCCGCACCAGACCGCGGCGGTGTAGCGCTTGTTGCGATCCTCATGGGCATGAGGGCCGGTGCAGATCGCCGCGCTGATGGCTGCCAGGTTGATGCCATGGGAGCCAAACGGCGCCAGCACCAGCGAGGCCAGGCCGGTGGTAGTAATCAATGGCGACGCCGGTACGTTATAGCCGTCGGCCCGCAGCACCGCGACACCCGGCATGTTCTGCGAGGTCATGGCCACCACGAACAGCGGGATGCCGATGCTGATGGTCGCGGCCAGGGAGAAGTGCGGCGTGGTCCACACCGGCGTTGCCACTTCCAGGTGAAAGCCACTGAAATCCAGCAGCCCCATCAGCCCGGACAGCGCCGTGCCGATCAGCAGTGCCGCGAGCACGGCATAACGCGGCGACAGGCGCTTGATGACCAGGTAAGTGAAGAACATCCCCAGCACCAGACCGGTACGGTGCTGCGCGGCGACGAAAATCTCGCTGCCGATCTTGAACAGAATCCCCGCCAGCAAGGCGGCCGCCAGGGACGCGGGGATGCGCTTGACGAGTTTTTCGAAGCTGCCGGTCAGCCCACAGATGGTCACCAGCACCGCGCAGGTGATGTAGGCGCCGATGGCCTCGCCGTAGCTGACGCCGCCCAGGCTGGTGATCAACAGCGCCGCGCCCGGTGTGGACCAGGCAATGGTGATCGGCGTGCGATAGCGCAGGGACAGACCAATGCTGCACACCGCCATGCCGATGGAAATCGCCCAGATCCACGAGGAAATTTGCGCGGTGGTCAGGCCCGCAGCCTGGCCAGCCTGAAACATCAGCACCAGGGAGCTGGTGTAGCCGGTCATCATGGCAATGAAACCGGCGACGATGGCCGAAGGCGAAGTGTCGGCCAGTGGGCGTAATCGCGCTTGGGGGACGTCGGACATGGGCGGTGTTCCTTTTACCGGGCTGTCTGTAGGAGCGAGCTTGCTCGCGAAGGTCGTTAACGATGACGCTGGCATCCTGACTGAATGCGGTGCTTATACGTTTTTCGCGAGCAAGCTCGCTCCTACAAAGGAGAAAGTGCGGAATCAAGCCTAAACTCAAACGTAACGATTCATTGCAATACAGCCGGCGCCCCAAACAGCCGTACAGTGTGTTGGCGCACTGGGTTGTGTACAATGTGCGCTGATTTTACGCGATACTTGCCAGCGACCCTCTGTGCCGTATTACAGTCAACGTCAATTCGCCGCCGTTCTCCCGACCCGAGTGCCCATGAACGAACAGTTGCAGCCCCTCAAGAAACAGCCGCGAGCCGGTAAGGCCGGTCGCAGTGGAACCCAGGACGATATCGTCTACGCGCATATCTTCGAGGCGATCCTCGAACAACGCCTGGCGCCCGGTACCAAATTGAGTGAAGAAGCGCTGGGCGAAATCTTCGGCGTCAGCCGCACCATCATTCGCCGCGCGCTGTCGCGCCTGGCCCATGAAGGCGTGGTACTGCTGCGGCCCAATCGTGGTGCGGTAGTGGCCAGCCCGAGCGTCGAGGAAGCCCGCCAGGTATTCCTCGCCCGGCGCCTGGTGGAGCGTGCGATCACTGAATTGGCGGTGCAGCATGCCACGGCCGAGCAACTGGCCGAGCTGCGGCAGATGGTCAACGACGAGCGCGACAGCTTCTCCCGGGGCGATCGCGGCGCGGGCATCCGGCTTTCCGGCGAGTTCCACCTGAAGCTGGCCGAGGCGGCGCAGAATGCGCCGCTGATCAGTTTCCAGCGCAGTCTGGTGTCCCAGACCTCGTTGATCATCGCCCAGTACGAAAGCGGCAACCGCTCGCACTGTTCCTACGATGAGCACACGCAGTTGATCGACGCGATCGAAGCGCGGGATGCGGATTTGGCGGTGAACCTGATGATGCATCACATGGATCACATCGACAGCAAGCTCAACCTCGATGAGGAAAGCGCGTCGGATGACCTGCATGCGGTGTTCTCGCATCTGTTGCAGACCAAGAAGCCGGGGCGCTCGTCTGTAAAACTGTAATTTTCCAGGCTCGCCACTAACCAAATGTGGGAGCGGGCTTGCTCGCGAAGGCGGTGGATCAGTCAGCATATCCAGCGACTGA